>NZ_JBMDJJ010000022.1:0-81331 GCF_057809135.1 Chryseobacterium sp. FG46
CTAAATAACAATAAATGTATAAAACTAGAAATAATTGTGTCCACACGATAGTCCGAGGGAGGGGAATTTTCACGTCTTCAGTTGAAAGGCTGGTCAGGATTGTACTTTTCTGTACGATTGTGGCTGGATTCCTGCGGAATGACAAAGTGTGTGAATAGACCTTCATTGCAATTGTGTCATTCCGAAGGAATCTAAACAATTTGTATTATTTATTGCTTGAAAGCTATAGCAATGTCCTTAATGTTATACATTCATCTTTTTAACAGAAAATATTCCTTCATTCATATTAATGATCACTTTCTTTCCATAATCAATCTGGATACTGAACATATTCTCCAACGGAAACTGAAGCACAGCCTGAAGGATCAGACGAATAACTCCGGCATGAGTAATGAGGAGCACTTTCTCCCTGTTTTTTTTCTGAATCAATTCATTCCAGAAACTGAGGACCCGGTTTTGCATTTCGAGAAGATTTTCTCCTCCGCAAGCGTTTACATGGATAAAATCCTTGTACCAGGGATTGATTTCTTCTTCAGGAATATCTGTCCATTTCTTCAGTTCCCAGCTTCCAAAATTCATTTCACGAAGCCTTTCATCTGTTTGGTATTCAAACCTAAAATAATCCGCTAAAAAACAGCATCTCTGGGAAGGACTTGAAATAATTACATCATAATGATCATCAATATCCACCGATTTAAAATCATGGATACACTCTTTACGTAAAGGCATTTCAGCAAAACCATAACATCGGTTTTCCGAATTTTCTACAGCTGTATGCCGGATTACATGAATTTCCATACGATGATTGTTCCTAAATAAAATAAAACTTCACAAACCTGCTGTACCGATCCCAAACAATCACCTGTATAACCTCCGATATGCTTTTTAAAATACCAGCCCATATATATTTTTCCTAAATAAGCGAGCGCAAAAGCAAAAATCAAACGCCAGTCCGGAAACAGGGCAAAAGTGGCTAAAACACTGATGAAGCTTACCAACAAAGCCATTCCATCCAATGGTTTATTGGCCAGAGGCTTTGACTTACTGACATCGATATCCGTAACATATTGGTGGGTATAGATCATCGTTCCTGCAATAAAACGGCTTACCGTATGTCCTAAGATGACAATGAGTAAAACTCCCACCGGATTACTCATTCCTAAGGTCTGAATACTATAAAATTTTAAAGCAAAAAGCAAAATGATTCCTATTGTACCATATGCTCCTACCCGGCTGTCTTTCATAATCGTCAGGATTTTTTCCTTTCCATATCCGCCTCCGAAACTGTCGCACATGTCTGTGAAGCCATCTTCATGAAAAGCTCCGGTCAGCAAAACATTGGAAATCATCATTAAAACAATCCCGATTTCAAGATTAAAAAGCAGTGTAGAAAGATAAAGAACCAAAGCGTTGATGAGCCCTACAATCAAGCCTACCCAGGCAAAATATTTCTGAGATTTATTCATAATCTCGCTGGAGTACGGAATGGTAAACGGAACCGGAATTCTCGTGAAAAACATGAGTGCCGTTGCAAAGTAAATCATTTCATTTTTTATAGCTTTCATTTAGTTTTTATTTGATACATCTGCATCTTCGAAACTTGACATTTCATTCAGAAAATTAACGGCACTTTGAATAATCGGATAAGCCAATGCACAGCCTGTTCCTTCTCCCAGGCGCAGATTCAGATTGAGAATAGCTTGTTCTCTCATCAGTCCCAGCAGCTGAGGATGGGCATTTTCATTGCTTACATGGCAGAAGATACAGTTATTCAAAATTTCAGGGTTCTTTTTCCATACGGTGGCTACAGCGACAGTGGCGATAAAACCGTCTACCATAATCAGCATATTATGATGGTACGCTTCTTCTATTGCACCGATCATTTGGGCAATTTCTAATCCTCCAAAAGTTTGGGCTATCTCATCCTCAGTCATTTCAGCCGGATATTTTTCAATAGCTTCTTTCAAGATACTGATCTTATTATCCAGCTGATGATCATTCAGCCCTGTTCCGCGTCCTATACAATTGGTGATAGGAATATCAAACAGCTTACTCATCATTAAAGAAGAAGCGGAAGTATTCCCGATTCCCATTTCTCCAAAACCAATAATATTGCAGCCTTTTTTAGCAATATCAGCAACCACAGACTTTCCATTTTGAAGAGCCTGATGATATTCTTCTAATGTCATGGCCGGTTCTTCAAGGATGTTACGGCTGGATTTTCTTACTTTCTTGTCTACCAGATTCAGTCCTTCCGGAAAATCGAAATTGACTCCGGCATCTACAATTTTTATGCTGATACCATTCTGCCTGCAAAAAACATTGATGGCAGCACCTCCTCCAAGGAAATTCATGACCATCTGATAGGTGACTTCCTGTGGATAGGCACTTACCCCCGCTTTGGCAATGCCGTGGTCGGCTGCAAAAACTACCATATGGGGATTCAATAACTGTGGTGAAGTGGTTTTCTGAACCATTCCGATTTTATGGGCAAGATGTTCAAGATGCCCTAATGCGCCTAACGGTTTTGTTTTAAAATCAATTTTATGCTGTAATTCTGATGATAACATGGATGTTTATAGTTACGTTAAATGGAAAAGTGCAATATTAGTGAAATAGAGAGGATTTTTTATGATTTGTCTGGAGTTTTTATAAGCTGGAAGCCAGAAGCTGGGAGCTGGAAGTTAAATATCCCACAATTTCAAACTCTCTGACCTTATAACTCTCAAACACTCTCACTCTCCTACTCTCAAACCCGGAACACGAATCCTGCAATCCGAAAAACCTACGTAAGAACATTGCGCACTTCACCCTTTACTTTGTATCATCAATCAATATCAATGACACCAACAATACTTGAAAAAATAAAAGAAATAGAAGCAGCACGTGGCGTAGAAGTCCTTCTTGCTGTAGAATCAGGGAGCAGAGCATGGGGCTTTGCATCTCCTGACAGTGATTATGATATCCGTTTCATATACCGTCACGAAAAAGAGTGGTATCTTTCTCCCTGGGATAAGGATGAAACGATAGAATTTATGACAGAAGATGACCTGGACGGTTCCGGCTGGGATCTGAGAAAGACCTTTCATCTCTTGTTAAAGTCGAATGCAGCTTTGCTGAGCTGGTTTTATTCTCCTATCGTTTATAAAGCGGATGAAAAGTTTATAGAACTGTTCAAACCTTTAGCAGATGCCTGCTTTTCTCCGGTTGCGGTTTCTTACCATTATCTGAGCATGAGCAAGAAATATCTGGAAGCCTGCAGAAGTGATGAAGTAAAATTAAAAAGTTATTTTTATTGTTTACGAACCACATTAACAGGAAAATGGATCATAGAAAAAGGAACTGTTCCTCCTGTGTTATTCAGTGATCTGCTTGTTTTAACCGATGATGAAACCAAACGGAAAATAGAAGAACTTGTCGCTTTAAAAGCCACCAAAGGAGAATCTTATTACCACCCGAACGATTGGAAACTGTTTGATTTTCTGGAGAAAACAATCGCTGAAAATGAAGAAAAATCGAAAGGTTTATCAGGAGGAAAGGCGGATAAAGGTGAGATGGAGCGGGTTTTTAGGGAGATATTGGAGAAATGTTAAGGATTACGGGAAGCCGTAGTCTTTTTTTATGGATTGGGAATATATTTGTTGGTTGAGGAAAACTGCTTAATTAGATAGAAATTAATATATTAGGAAAAACTTAAATCATGCATATATCATTACTTAAACTCTGGAATTTCAGGAAATATGGCTCTGAAAATTTCGAATTAGATAAACCTCATTTAGAAGTTTATTTTAATGAAGGGTTGAATTTATTAATAGGAGAAAATGATTCTGGTAAAAGTGCAATAATAGATGCTATAAAATTAGTACTAAAAGCTCATACTTATGAATGGATTAGAGCTGAAGATAAAGACTTTCATATTGGTATAGATAATCAGATTTCAAATCGTTTGAGAATTGAGATTCATTTCAAAGGAATTACAGATAATGAAGCAAGAAATTTTATTGAATGGCTAGGTTGGGAAGATGAAAAATTAATAATTACTAATGAAGCGGGAGATATTTCGGAAGGAATAGTAAAAAGACCCAAACTCATTTTAATATATGATGTTGAAAGAAAAAATAATAATGTCATTCCGTCTGATATTCGTGCAGGAATGGATGGAACTGGGCATATCTTAAATGCTGAAGCTAAAGAATATCTCAAGTGTACATATTTAAAACCATTAAGAGATGCTGAAAATGAATTATTAGGGAGGAAGAATTCTAGACTTGCCAAAATACTAAATGATCATAAGTTATTTAAAAATGCTAATGTTGAACATCCTTTAATTGACACTTTTATTAATGCAAATAATGACATTAAAAATTTCTTTAACGATAACACCGGTGAAGAAAGCAATAAAACTCAAATAAAAGATGTAATTGATGAATTTTTAAAAGAATTCATTGAAGATGACTATTATTCAAAATTTGATGTTTCAGGAACAGATATAAAACAAATTCTTGAAAAAATATCATTAGGAATTGATGGCAAAAATCATCTAGGCTTAGGTACTCTAAATAGAATTTTTATGGCAACCGAATTGCTTCATTTACGAAGAAATTGGAACGGACTAAAATTATGCGTTATTGAAGAGTTAGAAGCGCATATTCATCCTCAAGCTCAAATGAAAATCATTGAGAAACTGAAGAAAGAAAGTGATGAAAATAATATTCAATTTATTCTCACAACTCACAGTCCAAACATTGCTTCTAAGATTAACTTAGAATCTTTGATAATTTGTAATAACAATGATGCTTTTCCAATGGGAATTGGATATACAAAATTAGAGAAAAAAAACTACACTTATCTTGAGCGTTTTCTTGATGTTACTAAATCAAATTTATTTTTTGCCAAGGGAATTATTTTAGTAGAAGGTTGGTCAGAAGAAATATTATTACCTGAACTTGCAAAAAAACTTGGATACGATTTCACTAAACAAGAAATTTCAATAGTAAATGTTGCATCAACTGCATATCTACATTTTGCAAAAATATTTTTGCGAAATGACAGTAAAATGATGACTGTTCCTGTTTCTATAATTACTGACTTGGATAATAGACCAAATGCTGAAGGGATATTTGCTACAATAGAAAATGAAACAGAGAGTGTTCAAAAAAGATTTAGAAATCTTGAAAATTTAAAAAATGAATTACAAAATACTTCTGTCACATTATATTTAGCAAAAGAATGGACTTTGGAGTGGTGTTTATTTAATTCTCTTAGTTTGTCTAATCTATTTAAAGATGCTGTTAAAGAAGTACATTCCGGAACAGATGAATTTAAGCTTGATGTAACTCAGAACTTCAAACCAGAATTTAGAACCAAATTAGTTTCTAAGTTAAAAAAAGAAGCTGGAACAACTGCGTTAGATAAAGTAAGAATAGCATCTGAACTTGCTGATAAAATAGCAAAAACTACAACTTTGACAATTGAAACAGAGAATGACTTATATTTAAAATATTTAGTTGATGCAATAAAAAATGTTTGCGATGGAAATAGATAGATATATAGAGCAAGCAGAAATAATTCTTTTAAATGGAGGAACTTTTGATGATGAAAGAAAAAACTTCATTAAAAACTTAGAAACCTGTGATTTACTTGCTGTTCCGGGAAGTGGGAAGACAACGGCATTATTAGCAAAACTCTATTGCATCGCACAAAATATGCCATTTGAAGACGGCTCGGGCATATTAGTTTTATCACATACTAATCATGCAATAGAAGAAATTGAAAAAAAATTAAAAAACTATTGCCCAAAACTATTCGAATATCCAAATTTTATTGGTACAATACAATCTTTTGTAAATAAGTTTTTAACTATACCTTTTTATGAAGATAAAAATCATAAAAGAATCATTTCAATTGATGATGAATACCATAATTATCGTTTAAATAAAATTATATTAGAAAGTTTTATAGCAAATACAAATTTAAAACACATTTATAGAACCCCAAAAATCCCTTGGAAATATAATTTTGAGCTATCTGAAGCACCTAATCAAATTATAGATTTAGGAACTAAAAATAGAATTGTAATCACAAAGCCAAGAGGAAGAGCAAAAAATCCAGTAGATTGGAGCATAACAGAAAAAAACAATTTAGAAAAAAATCTTTACAAAATAAAATTAAAGCTCTTAACAGATGGAATTTTAAATTTTAACGATAGTTATTTTTATGCAAAAATTTATCTACGTAAAATACCTATAATTAAAAAAATTCTACAACAAAGGTTTAAATTTATTTTTATTGATGAAATGCAAGATCTAGAAGATTTTCAGATAAACTTAATTGATGAAATTTTTTTTAATAATACTTCAAATACAATAATTCAAAGAATTGGAGATAAAAATCAATCAATATATAATTCTGTAAAAGAAAACTGTGATTGGAAAACGCGACAAGAAACTGATTCCGAAAATTATACAGATTTAAGTATTCAAAATTCTATGAGATTAAGCCCAATAATTGCAAATCTTGTAGACAAGTTTGTTCTTACAAGACCTGAAAACTATAGTGTTATGGGTAAATTTGAAGGATCAGCAATAGCTCCACACCTTATTTTAATTGATCATAATACATCAGGAGAATCCTTAAAAGCAAAATTTAAAGAAATTATTGAAGAACATACTTTACCTTCTGATTCTAAAAATTTAGAAAAAGGATTTCATATTATAAGTTGGACAACAGAAAAAGATAATAGTGATGCATTATGTTTAAAAAAACTATTTCCTAATTTTTCAAAAGAATCAAAAAAGAAAAAAGAGGACTTTGACTGTTTAAAGAAACATTTATTTTTATTTGACAGAGAAAAATCAACTTTAGAATCAATTAAAAAATCAATCTTAAATTCATTAATTAGAATTTTAGATTTAGAAAATATTAAAACTGTTAATGACAAAAATTACACTAAAAGGCAGCTCATCAGTTTCATTATAAATCAAGGAGAAGAATTTTATGAAAATTTCAAAAATAAACTCTTCAAATGGTGCTTTAATATTGTTACACGGGCAAGTTATAATGAAATATATGAAGAAATTAAAAACTTTATTGAAAGCCAAAATTTCATCGGTTTAAATTGGCATAATGAAGAAGAATATACGCCGAAAAGAATTTCAGCATCACGGGAATTCATTAATAAAGATTTTCCTTTTGAATCTGAAGAAGACAATGAAACAGAACCAACTGAAACCACTGATTATCCGATAAACTTATCTTCGGTACATTCAGTAAAAGGGCAAACACATTGCGCGACAATGTATATTGAATCAGCATATCAAAGACCCGCTTATGAAACTCTAAAAATTATAAAAAAAGGAAGAAATATTTCCAATCCTTTGTTACTTGAAGAACATAAATGCGATGGAACTTATGATAAGCAAGCACTTAAAATGATGTATGTCGGCTTTTCAAGACCAACTCATTTACTATGTTTCGCAGTTTTAAAAGAAAATATTGAGGAACATGTAGAAAGTCTAAAAATTGAAAATGGTGGCATTTGGAGAGTAATAGATGATTTAATTGAAAATGACTAAAATTTAATAATAAAATGACCATCAAGGACTTAAAAAACAAAAGCCTCATCCTCTTTGAATCCATTTCCGGAAGCCGGGCTTTTGGGCTGGCAACGGAGAATTCTGATACAGACATCCGCGGGGTGTATTATCTGCCGAAGGAAGATTTCTTTGGTCTGAATTACATTCCGCAGGTTTCCAATGAGACGAATGATCTTACGTATTATGAAATCGGGAGGTTTGTAGAACTGCTTCAGAAAAACAATCCTAATATTCTGGAAATTCTGGCGAGTCCGGAAGATTGTATTCAATATAAACATCCGCTGATGGATCTGCTGAAAACTGAAGATTTCCTGTCAAAACTCTGTAAAGATACTTTTGCGGGCTATGCCGTTTCCCAGATTAAAAAGGCGAAAGGTCTCAACAAAAAGATCTTAAATCCTATTGATAAAGAGAGAAAATCAATCCTGGATTTCTGTTTTATTCTGGATGGACAGGGTTCTGTACCATTGAAAAAATGGCTGCATGAATTCCCTTCCTCTGGAGAACAGGGTGGTTTATCACAGGAAAAATGTGGATTGGTAAATATTGACCATACAAAAGGAATGTATGCTTTATTTTATGATGAATCAGGAACGTTGGGATATAAAGGAGTTATCCAGAATGAAGAAGCGAACCAGGTTTCCGTATCATCTGTTTCTAAAGGTGAGAAACCAGTTGCTTATCTGTTCTGCAATCTTGATGCCTACTCTGTTTACTGCAAAGATTACAGGGAATACTGGAAATGGGTTGCTGAGCGTAATGAAGACCGTTACAATGTCAATCAAAACCATGGACAGAATTACGACAGCAAGAATATGATGCACACCATCCGTTTATTACAGTCATGCGAACAGATTTTTAAAACCAACTCTTTGAATATCCGTGTTGATAACCGTGATGAACTGTTAGACATCAAAGCGGGAAACCAGTCTTACGAAAGCGTCATGCAAAAGGCAGAAAACCTGATACAGTCTATAGAAAATCATTATTCCATTTCCAGGCTACCCAACGCTCCGGATCTGGAAAAAACAACAAAAGCCTTAATTCAGATAAGGAAAAAACTGTATCATAATAATGAGTTATGAGTGGCGGGATTGATAAATTTCAACACTTCCACTGTCAAAAAAAGCAAAAATCCCTCAAATTGAGGGATTTTTTATGTTTAAGAATGAATCTTATTAAGCTTCGTTGGAAGGCGTTTGGTTTTCCACTGGTTTTTCGCTTTGCGGCTTTTCACCTTGTGGCTTCTGCCCTTCAGGTCTTCTTTGTCCCTCAGGTCTGCCCTGTCCTTCTGGTCTTCTCTGCCCTTCAGGTCTGCTTTGTCCTTCCGGTCTTGGAGGTCTTGGTAAAAGAACTTTACGGGAAAGTTTCATTTTCTTACGGTCATCGTAACCCATGAACTTCACTTCCACTTCATCACCTTCTGCATAAGGAACTTTGTCTAAACGAGCCCATTCAATTTCAGAAATGTGAAGAAGTCCTTCTGTTCCTTTAGCAATAGCTACGAATGCACCAAAGTCCATTACTTTCACTACTTTACCTTTGTAAACTTCTCCTACAACCGGTACGAAAGTAATTTCATTGATTTTGGCAATGGCAGCGTTGATTTTTTCTCGGTCTGTTCCTGCAATCTCGATACGTCCGATTTCCCCTACTTCTTCAATAGCAATCACTGTATCCGTATCTTTCTGCATCTGCTGAATGATTTTTCCACCAGGTCCGATTACAGCACCGATGAAGTCTTTTGGAATCTCCATTACCACCATTTTCGGAGCGTGAGGCTTCACGTCTGCTCTTGGCTGAGAAATAGTTTCCGTGATTTTGTTCAGGATGTGTAATCTTCCGTCTTTAGCCTGCATCAAAGCTTTTTCCATGATATCCATAGAAAGTCCCTGGATTTTGATATCCATCTGACAAGCGGTGATACCGTCTGCAGTACCTGTTACTTTGAAGTCCATATCTCCCAAGTGATCTTCGTCGCCCAAGATGTCAGAAAGTACGGTAAATTTCCCTGATTTTGTATCAGTGATCAGCCCCATTGCAATCCCCGAAACAGGTTTTGTAATCTGAACCCCTGCATCCATCAATGCCAATGTACCTGCGCAAACTGTTGCCATTGAAGACGAACCATTTGATTCCAGAATATCAGAAACAATTCTGATTGTATATGGGTTTTCTTCAGGAATCACAGCCTGTAATGCTCTCTGAGCAAGGTTACCGTGTCCTACTTCTCTTCTTGAAGTTCCTCTTAAAGGTCTCGCTTCACCTGTAGAGAATGGAGGGAAGTTATAGTGTAAAAAGAATTTTTCGTCGTGCTGCGTAATTACGCTGTCTACCATGTTGGCATCTTTTACAGAACCCAGAGTTACTGCTGTTAAAGACTGAGTTTCTCCTCTTGTAAAGATCGCAGAACCGTGAGCTCCCGGAAGATAATCAATTTCTGACCAGATTGGACGGATCGTTTGAGGATTACGGCCATCAAGACGGATATTGTCTTCAAGAATCATCTGACGCATTGCTTCTTTCTCTACATCATGATAATATACTTTTACGAAAGGTGTTACTCTTTCCAATTCTTCTTCGTTTTCTGCATACTGAGCAAGAAATTCTTCACGAACAGCTTTGAATTTTTCTGCTCTTTCTTCTTTACCAGATGGAGTTCTTGCTACTTCATATACTTTATCATAAGTTTCTTTCCATACTTTTTCACGAATTTCTTCATCGTGAGTTTCGTGAGAGTATTCTCTCTTAGGGAAAGCCTTACCTACTTTTTCTGCTAATCTTTCCTGCGCTTCAATTTGCTTTTTAATTTCAGCATGACCAAAATTAATAGCTTCCAACATTTCCTGCTCAGAAATTTCTTTCATTTCCCCTTCTACCATTACGATGGAGTCTTTAGTAGCTCCAACCATAATATCTAATTCAGAATTTTTCAATTCTTCGTAACTTGGGTTGATAGAAAGTACACCGTCAAATCTTACAACTCTTACCTCAGACATAGGTCCGTTGAAAGGAATATCTGTAATCGCAATGGCTGCAGAAGCTGCCAAACCTGCTAAATCATCAGGAATTGTTTTTCCGTCATAAGAAATTAATGAAATCATTACCTGAACTTCCGCATGGAAATCTTCAGGGAAAAGCGGACGTAGTACCCTGTCCACCAAACGCATGGTTAAAATCTCCTGATCAGAAGGCCTTGCTTCTCTACGGAAGAAATTTCCGGGAATTCTTCCACCTGCATAGAATTTTTCTCTGTAATCTACCGTTAATGGTAAGAAATCTACACCAGGATTTGCTTCTTTATTGGCTACAACAGTTGCTAAAAGCATTGTTCCACCCATTTTTACTACCACAGATCCATCAGCCTGCTTGGCTAATTTCCCTGTTTCAATAGTGATTTCCCTGCCATCTGCAAGAGTAATCATTTCTGTAAACGCTTGAGGTATACTCATAAAATTTGTCTTCTTAATACTCCGTATTGAGTATGAATTAATATTTAAACTCTTTAAATTTCGTGTGCAAAGGTACTATATAATAATGAAATAATAAATTTTTCCCTTGCATAAATAGCCTGTCAAAATACAAAAAATTGGCTATCAGTTCATGAACGTTCTTGAAAATTTATATCTGTTCCCGGTTTATTCACTATTCTTTAAAATAAAAAAGCTTTTTTTTAATGATAAGGTATTGAAAAATCCTGTTGTTTTTGTATTATTGTCTCAAAAAATGAAAATAGTAATCTGATCTTAAAAAAGTATACATTTTCATTATAAAAACTATTAAGAATATTGCAAACCAATAGGCTGATCCCTATATTTGCCCTACTTCACCAATTACAATGCTGTAGGCAAAAAGTTAAGGAACTCTCCTTATCCAGATAAATAAATGTTTATGATTAATAAAGAAGTACAATCTCAAAGCAGGAATTATACGGTTCCGTTAATTACCATCACCCTGCTGTTTTTTATGTGGGGATTCATCACCTGTATGAATGACATTCTGATTCCCTATCTGAAGCAACTGTTCAATCTTACCTTTTTCGAATCCATGCTGGTACAGTTCTGTTTTTTCGGAGCTTACTTTATCGGATCACTGATTTATTTTATGATTTCCATTACGAAAGGAGATCCTATCAATAAATTAGGCTATAAGAAGGGAATCCTGTTCGGAATTTTTCTGGCAGCATTTGGCTGCGTTCTGTTCTATCCGGCAGCTACGTTTTCATATTACCCTCTGTTTCTGGGGGCTTTGTTTATTTTAGGATTGGGCTTTACGGTATTACAAATTACAGCTAATGCTTATGTTTCACTGTTGGGAAGTGAAGAATCTGCATCCAGCCGACTGAATATGACCCAGGCATTCAATGCCTTCGGAACAACGATTGCCCCGGTACTTGGAGGCCACCTTATTTTTGAATTTTTCTCTTCTCCGGACGGATCTTTCAGTGCGGTAGCCACAAGAATTCCTTATCTTATTTTTGCAGGAATCCTTTTACTGGTTGCTTTATTGATTTCCAGAGTAAAGCTTCCTTCCTTTCAGATGGGTGAAGAAGAAGTGGTAAAAGGTTGGGGAGCACTTGAATTCAGTCATCTGAAATTCGGAGTATTCGCTATGTTCTGTTATGTAGGCGGAGAAGTTGCCGTAGGAAGTTTTATTATCAGTTTCCTGGAGCAGCCGCAGATTATGGGTTTTAATGAGATCATCAGTAAAAATTACCTTTCCTTATATTGGGGTGGAGCGATGATTGGCCGTTTTCTTGGGGCTATCTCTTTAAATCAATCAATAAGTCAAAGCAAAAAGGCTGTTTATATGCTGGGAGCAGCTGCAGCTGTTTTCCTTGTGATTTTCAGCATTGTCAATCTTACTTTCAGTCAGATCAGCTTTTTCATTGTGTTTATCATACTTAATTTCATTGCTTTTTTCGTGGGTAAAGCAGCTCCGGCAAGAACTTTATCCATCTTTGCAACGATCAATGTTGCGTTGTTAATTTCTGCAATGGTAAATCATGGTGAACTGGCCATGTACAGTATTCTGGGAATCGGGATTTTCAACTCTATCATGTTCTCAAATATTTACACATTGGCTATTTCAGGATTGGGTAAATATACCAGCCAAGGATCTTCTTTGGTGGTAATGGCGATTCTGGGAGGCGCTATTGTTCCAATATTCCAGGGATATCTTGCAGATCAGTTTGGGGTACAGCATTCATTTATTATCCCTGTATTCTGCTATCTGGTTATTCTGATCTTCGGAGCTTACTGTACCAGATATCTGGGGCATGTGGAAACTACAGAAGCCCAATCAGGTCATTAAAATTCAAATCAAAATGTATAAGCGGAATATCTCAAAGGTATTCCGCTTTCTTTTTTCCCATCTTACCATGTAACTTTTCATCAGAAAAAAGAACTTATCTTATAAACTGACACCATTATTATGAAAATACAGTTAAAGCTTGAATACGCAGCATTTCTACTATCAGGAATCTATGCTTTTGCACAAACAGGATATTCCTGGTGGTGGTTTGCCGGACTTTTTCTTGCTCCGGATATTTCCATGCTGGGATATACGATTAATAATAAAGTGGGTGCTTTTTGCTATAATCTCTTTCACCATTTTGGAGTGGCTGTCGTTGTTTATTTTACCGGAACAGCCTTGTCCCTGCCCTATTTGCAGGTGATTGGCACTATTTTGTTTTCTCACTCTGCGTTTGACAGAATTCTGGGTTACGGCTTGAAGTATCCGGATAGTTTTCAGAATACGCATTTGGGGAAGATTGGTAAGAAAACTGAATAGTGATGTTGTAAACCACACCGTCAAAAATTCTTTGAATTTTCACCCTTCGAGGAAGAGGAATTATCGTACCTTCAGCTGGGATCGCTGTTACAGCTGTAATCATCTTCAGTATTTTTTTCAAGCTAATAAAGGCTGGATTCCTACGGAATGACACAATTGGCGTATTCGTCTATCCATACAATTTGTCACTCCGTAGGAATCTAAATACTCTTTTATTATCACATGAGAATCAAAGACTTTAAGAAACTTAAGTGCTCTTCTCAGTCATTTAGTATTTTAAAAAAAACTTTTGTGTCTTTTGTGATTAAAAATCCCTTCTTGTGTAGAAGCAAAAAAGCAACCTCTTTCGAAGTTGCTTTTTTATTTTGAAAATCTTTATAGATTATTTTCTTAAACCTAGTTCAGCAATAATTGCTCTATATCTTGCGATATCTTTGTTTTTAAGGTAATCTAATAAACTTTTTCTCTTACCTACCAATTTCACTAGAGATCTCTCTGTGTTGAAATCGTGACGGTTAGCCTTTAGGTGTTGAGATAAGTGATTGATTCTGAAAGTAAAAAGAGCGATTTGTCCTTCAGCACTCCCTGTGTCCTGTGCAGATTTTCCGTGTTTTGCGAAAATTTCCTGCTTTTTGTCTGTTGTTAAGTACATTCCAATATTGTTTAATGATTATTATGTAACGGGTGCAAAATTACGACTATTTTTTGATTCTGCAAACATTATTGATTTCATATATCAAATTTGATAGAAAAAAATGTTAAAAATTTCTTAATAAATTGTATGCAATCCAACGAAAAGGCAGTAATTTTGCATTCGAATTACAAATGAAAAAAATTATATTCTTTACAGCGGTTACTACTTTTTTATTCATCGGATTTACTTCGGTAAAAGCCCAGAAGAATACTGATGATAAAATAAAAAAAGTTCTTTACTTCAATCCCGAGGTAGAGCCTGATATCGACGAAATAAAAGACCCTACCAACAACGCTTTCTTTGATGCTGTTACCGATAATTTCAGTAACAGAATAAATAAGATGCTCCGTGCAGAAGTACAGGTTCCCTTCGACAGCATAGACAAACAGACCATCGTGGATTACTGTCTCAACAATGATGCAGATTTTGCTATTGTTTCTAAAGTGAGATATTTCAAAGTAGGATTTGGCAAGTATGTTTTCTCCAATCAGGTGGTTGTGAGTATGAAACTCTTTGGTGCTGACGGAACACTTGTCACCGAAACCGATCATGATACCTATCGGAAAAATATGCGTCTGCTGGGTTCTACCGTTAATTCCGTTAAAATAGGAACCGAAGGAGCTATAAAAGGAATTATTAAGAAGCTGAGAAAGCTGAAACCAACGGAAGCAGAGCTTTAGAGTTTAAAGTTCTTGGTTTAAGGTTGGAATGCAGGGCTTTTTACGGTGAATTGTCAATTTTGCTTCGCAAGTTAATGGTGAATCTTATTTCCTTGTTCAATAAGCTGTAACAGAAATATTCATCATTCATCATTCATCATTCTTTAAAAAATTTTCATGATATATAAAGCACTTGTTCACCCTTACGAACAGGTGCTTTTTATTTAAAACACACCATAAACACCTGAATAACAATTAAATATTTTCACCAAATAAGGATTTATTGAATATTTTTTACTATTTTAGACCGACATTAAAAACAAAATCTTATGAAAAATCTAAAGAAACTCAGTAGGGAAAAAGCAAAACACATTAATGGAGGATCTATGGAAAGATGCAGCGAAACCAATCCGTGTACTGTGGGATGGTGCTGTTTTGGAATTTGTTCCCCTTTCATCTGTCTTGAATAAAAGATAAAACTAAATCATATAAAATCAAATCTTATGAAAAATCTAAAAAAACTCAGCAGACAAGTACAAAAGGAAATTAAAGGCAGCGGACCTTTCAAAAGATGTACAGAGCATTATGAATGTCCGGGCGGATCATGTTGTCACAACATCTGTGTTATTAATCCATGTCCTCTGGAATAATATATAATCATTACAGACACCTGCATTCGTAGGTGTTTTTATTTATGATATCAATAAATTATTAATTGATTATAAAATATTTTCACACGTAAATGAATAATACAGAAATATTTACTATTTTAGTCTTACATTAAATCCAAACTATAACTATATGAAAAATCTAAAAAAGCTCAGCAGAGAAGCTGCCAAACAAATTAATGGCGGTATAGGACCGTTCAGATGCAGCATAACCAGACCTTGTTCCGTTGGATACTGCTGTAATGGAGAATGCCTTGATCATGACTGTCCGATAGAGCCTTAATCTTACTATATTTGATTACCATGAAAAATTCAAATCTTAAGAAGCTCAACAGGCTGGAACAGAAAAACATTAAAGGAAGTGGAGTAAAAAAGTGTGGTGACAATTCAGATTGCGGCCCCTACCAATGCTGTACAAATGCTGTCTGCATATACATTCCCACCTCAGAATGCGAACCAATTTAAAGAATATTGGAATTTAAAATTTAATTTTTACACATCCGTTTCGGCGGGTGTTTTTTTTGGGGCCTTATACTGAAGCGCTCAACTTTAATTAATCCTTAATTTTATCAGTTTATTGCTCAGTCTTAAAAATTTGAATTATTTTTGCATATCCAAAAATTTCACGTTTTGAATTCTAGAGACGAACTTATCTTTAACCCTGCCGATATTGCCGAAACTCTCAGCGAACTTCCTGCTGACGAGAGGTTGCTCGCGTTCCTGAAGGTTCCGAAAGAATACAAAGCAGAAGTTTTCTCACATCTTGATCCTGATTTTCAGGAAGATACCATCAGAAGTATCGGAAGCGATGAAGTTTCCGAAATCCTGAACGCGATGACTCCGGATGACAGAACTGCTCTTTTCGAGGATTTCCCGGATGAGTTGATTAAGTACTCCATCAACCATCTTAACCCTCAGGAAAGAAGGATTGCGTTAAAACTTCTTGGATACAATTCGGATTCTATTGCCCGTCTGATGACTCCTTACTATATCCAGATCCGTAAGGAATGGACGGTAAAAAGGTGTCTTCAGCAGATTAAAAAGGTAGGAAAAAGGGTGGAAACCATGAACTATCTGTACGTGGTAGACGAAAGAAACCGACTGATTGATGACCTTGCCATAGGAACTTTACTGCTGGAAGAAGAAGACACTTTGGTTTCTGATATCACAGACAATCATTTCGTAGCTATTACCACCACTACTTCCAAAGAGGATGCGGTAACCTATTTCGAAAAATATGACCGTGGTGCGCTTCCCATTATTACGGAAGCTGGTGTTCTGGTAGGAATTGTAACAATAGATGACATTCTCGATCAGATTGAACAGCAGAATACGGAGGACATCCAGAAATTTGGGGGATTGGAAGCATTGGATCTTCCCTACACCCAGACTTCATGGACAGAAATGATCAAGAAAAGAGCCACCTGGCTGATCATTTTATTTGTTTCTGAAATGCTGACTGCTTCTGCAATGGGATATTTTGACAAGGAAATTGAAAAAGCGGTTGTTCTTGCCCTATTTGTTCCATTGATCATTTCCAGTGGCGGAAATTCCGGATCACAGGCTGCTACTTTGATTATCCGAGCGATGGCTCTTCAGGAAATCAGTCTGAAAGATTGGTGGTATGTGATGAAAAAAGAAATTATCTCCGGATTATGTCTTGGAGCAATTTTAGGAGTTATCGGATTTGTCAGAATTATGCTTTGGCAGCAGATAGGCCTGTTTGATTACGGACAGTATTGGGTATACGTAGGATTGAGTGTTTCTGTTTCCCTGATTGCCATTGTATTGTGGGGAACATTATCAGGTTCCATGATCCCGTTTGTCTTAAAGAAATTGAATCTTGACCCTGCTACTTCATCTGCTCCTTTTGTAGCAACGCTGGTGGATGTTACAGGGCTTATTATCTATTTTACCGTAGCCGGACTTTTCTTAACCGGAAAACTTTTGTAATTTTAGGCATCATCTAACATGCCAATATGAAAATCGTTTCACTTGTACCTTCTATTACTGAGGCTTTATTTGACCTTGGACTGACCGAAAATGAAGTGGTAGGAAGAACAAAATTTTGTATTCATCCTCAGGATAAAATAAAAAATGTACCCATAATCGGCGGAACAAAAAATATTAATATTGAGAAGATTAAAGCATTACAGCCGGATCTTATTCTTGCCAATAAGGAAGAAAATGTAAAAGATCAGGTGGGAGCCCTGATGGATGATTATAAGGTAATGGTCACTAATATAGACACCATTGAGGACAATTATTATCTGCTTAAAAATCTCGGAAAGCTCTTCGGAAAGGAAGACAGAGCACAGCTTTTCAATCTTAAAATCTATGATGTTCTGAATCAGGCCAAACTGGATACTCCCGTAAAAGCCGCTTATCTTATCTGGAAGAATCCTTATATGACCATTGGCTCAGATACCTTTATTCATAGGATCTTAACTGAAATTGGTTTTGAAAATATTTTTAAAAATCAAACCCGTTATCCTCAAATCACTACTGAAGATCTTGCAGATGCCGATGTCATTATGCTTTCGTCTGAACCTTTTCCGTTTAAAGAAAAGCATATTGAGGAACTAAAGGCTTTTTATCCTGATAAAAAAATTATAATAGTGGATGGTGAAGCTTTTTCCTGGTATGGGACGCATATTGCGAAATGTGAGAATTACTTTAAAGAATTACTGGCAGAAATTCACCTTATGCAGCAAAGCTGATTTTTCACCATCATCTTTAAACCCAAAACTTTAAACTTTAAATATTTAATTCATGTCTGGTACAGTTATACTATCCGAAGGAGCAGAATTCGATCACGTCATACAGGAAGTTTCAAAATATATTCACCTGTATGTAATGGCGTTTGAAAAAGAAGAAAGAACCATTACACGTGTAGACAAACGCGAAAATATGTATGGTGGAAGCGGAACAGTCTATATGATACAGATGTTTGATCAGAAAGAGTTAGCTAATAACCGTCTGGCTGCATATATGGTTTTACTGAATAACGGTGATGAATCCGGATTTCACACGCATAATCAAAGAAATGAACAGGAACTGTACGTTGTTATACATGGAATCGGAGAATATAGGGAAAGAACCGGAACAGAAGGAGCAATACGCAGGAAAGTGCTGCAAAAAGGCGATATTACAGCGATCAGTTCTATAGGATATCATTCTATTGAAAATACGGGAGATGAGCCTTTAATTATGTTTGTGATTACCACCAACAATCCATAAAAAACTCCGGCAGAAATAGCCGGAGTTCTTATTTTTTTATAGTAAGTTCCAATTACAAAATCTTAGAAACTTCGTTACAAAGCCATTCTAGCAATTCACGGTCTTCCTGCGTGAAAGGGTCTATGGTATGAGAATCAATATCGATCTGGCCAATATTTTTTCCGTCCTTAAAAATAGGAACTACAATTTCTGCTTTCGTATCGATAGAACAACTTAAATAGTTGCTTTCTTCGTGTACATCAGGAACGACAAATGTTTCGTTGGAAACCGCAACCTGACCACAGATTCCTTTACCGTAAGGAATAATGGTATGATCTGTAGGTGCTCCTACATAAGGGCCTAAAATCAATTCATCCTTATCTCCGTTTTTGAAATAGAAACCCGTCCAGTTGAAGTAAGGAATTTCCTGATCCAAAAGGTGGCAGACTTTTTCAAGTTTTTCTTCTGTATTATGTTTAGGACTTTCAAGAATTGAGGAAAGTCTTTTTTTTAATTCTGACATTGTATTTATATTTTAAGAGAATTGTTTTAGGGAAAGTTCTTCTTTATATCCGAACATTCCACGCTCTTTAATCATTTCTGCTACGCCTTCCGGAACCTGAGTTTCCCAGCCTTTCACACAACATGCAATTTTTCTCAATATTTCTCTGGAATAAATTTCCAGAAACTCAGGATTATAATTGGTAATATCTACGATACGGTTGTTGTGTTTGAAGTACTTATATAATTCTTTCAGATTTTCTTCCACTTTCAGGTTGGAAGAATCTAATAACTGATGAGTTTCCGGATCTTTGTACGGATACAGATATACTCTCATTCCATTTCTGAAGAACTTCCCGAATGCTTCAAGAATTCCTCCCGAAAGATTTTTATAATATTTCTCATCGAATACCATCAGCATATTATTTACACCCATTGCTACTCCGATGTCACCACTTGTATAAGAGGCAAAATAATCAATCAGTCTGTAATATTCAGAGAAGTTTGAAATAATAACAGTATACCCCAGCTTTGCAAGAATATCTACTCTATCCAAGAAATCTCTCTCATCAATATCTCCGTCTGCTCTCAGATTGGAAATGGTGATTTCAATAAGAACTTCTGTTTCTTCATGGGTGCAGGTAGCATCTTTGAAGAACATATCCATACCATTTTTAAGCATATCAATGTTTACCTTCGTCACCGGTCTGAAGCTTCCTCTTACCGCGAAAATATTTTTCTTGTACAAAACATCTGCCGGAAGCATGTTGCTCCCTTGAGAATTGAAGATCACGGCATCGGTCATTCCGTTCTTTACCAGCTGAAGAGACATCAGTCTGTTGTCAACATACGCAAAAGCTGGTCCGCTGAAGTCGATCATATCAATCTCCAGGTTATCTTTTGCAATATCATCGTAAAGAGATTCTACCAAAGTTCTTGGATTGTCAAAATAATGAAAGGCTCCAAAAATAAGATTTACCCCCAGGTTCCCTAAAGTTTCCTGCTGAAGAGTAGCATCATTTTCTTTGAATTTTACATGGATAACGATTTCATTGTAATCTTCATTTTCTTTGGTCTGAAAACGAATCCCTACCCAGCCGTGGCCTTTTACCGTTTTGTCAAAATTGATGGTAGTTACCGTGTTGGCATAAGAAAAGAATTTTCTATCCGGATTATTATCTCTTGAAATTCTCTCTTCAATCAACGCTACTTCATATCGAAGCATTTTGCGAAGCCTGTTCTGGGTAACGTACCTATTTTTGACTTCCTTTCCGTAGATGGCATCACTAAAATCTTTGTCATAAGCAGACATTGCCTTAGCAATCGTACCGGAAGCTCCCCCTGCTCTAAAAAAGTGGCGAACAGTCTCCTGCCCTGCTCCAATTTCTGCGAAAGTACCATAAATAGTAGGATCTAGATTAATTGTTAATGCTTTTTGTTTAGGAGTTAGTTTCTGATACATTAGGACATGAAATTTTTTGTAAATTTACCAAAATTAAACCAACCTCAAAACAAAATGAAGTTGAAATTTTTAGGAACCGGTACTTCTCAAGGTGTACCTGTTATAGGCTGCACATGCGAAGTGTGTACTTCAGAAAATTCCAAAGACAAACGTTTACGCTCTTCCGTGATGATCACTACGGAGGAAAATAAAAAAATACTGATAGACTGCGGTCCGGACTTCAGGCAGCAAATGCTTACCAACCATGAACATAACGTAGATATTGCATTGATTACCCATGAACACAATGACCATGTGATTGGGCTGGATGATATGCGGCCACTGATTTTTAAAAGTGGAAAAGATGTTCCGTTATACTGCTATTCAAGAGTGGCTCAAGAAATAAAAAACAGGTTTCCTTACGCTTTTGCAGATGTAAGATATCCTGGTGCACCCGCTTTTGAGCTTCATGAAATAGAAAATAAACCTTTTCAGGTATTGGAGACAGAAATTACTCCTGTGGAAGTGATTCACTATAAAATTACCGTATTTGGATATAAGTTTAAAAAGCTGGCCTACATTACGGATGCTGGTTTCATTTCTGAAACAGAGAAGGAAAAACTGAAGGATCTGGACATTCTGATCTTAAACTGCATCAGAAAATTTGATCCTCATCCTGCCCATTTTATTCTTCCCGATGTTATTAAACTGTTTGAAGAATTAAAACCTAAAAAATTATTTTTAACCCACATCAGCCATCATTTAGGGCTGCATGATATTGAAGATAAGGAGCTTCCAGCCGGTATACACCTTGCCTACGATGGTTTGGAACTTAATTTTTAAAATATTTTCTTCAAAAAGCTTTTGAACATTGAAAAAAGTTCCTATATTTGCACACCAATTTGAAACAAACATCATGTTTGTAATCAACATCAAGCCCAGGTGGCGGAATTGGTAGACGCGCTGGTCTCAAACACCAGTTCTTAGGAGTACCGGTTCGATCCCGGTCCTGGGTACAAAAAACCTCTAAAATCATTTGATTTTCAGAGGTTTTTACTTTTTAGGGTGGTCAAAAGGGTGGCTAGTTATTTTATATTTTTATAAAATCTACCCCTACTCTTGCAGGATGCCCAAATGCATGATTTGCGATTCTTTGAGTATAATCATTTCTTGATAGACAATTATAGGATAAACATGAAATCTATCCAAATTCTGGAAGATTGTAGTTAAGTAATTCTCTATCACATTTAGTAACTGTGTTATACCTTTATATTTATGTTTTTGATTTTTCCCATTTTTTTCTATTGTTTTAAGTTCAAAGTTTTGAAGAAACTCACGCTGAATTTCCTCTAAATTACTGCAATGCTTAATCTTAGCATTTAGCATAACATCCTTAAATTCAAATAGAAATATATTTTTTCCTTTTCTGATATAAAAATCAAGTTCACTTTGGTTACTTGTTATTAAATCCTTTTAAACAGCAAATATGAAAGCCATGCAACAGCACTTTTTGATGGAATAATTTTAAGAATATCCATCAGATTATCTTTTCCTGCAGGAAATACACATCAATATGTAATCTGCCTTTTCACCACTAAGCACTCCATTTCTTTACTAATTAATAATTTGAAATATTTTCATTTCTACTATTTTGTTTGCTATCTCCTTAGCAAATAAAGCTTCTCTTTTATTATTTTATAGTACAGTATAAATACTCTGCGTCTAAGTTGAAAGGCGCTAAACTAAAATTTGTTCGAGGGCTTCGTATAATTTTTTTGTGTGCTTGTTTTATATTTACTGACATGACTTCACAATTATAAATCCGATACATCTATTGATTTGTTAATTTTAAAAGAATGGAATGTGTAATAAAGAGTAAACTTAGCAAGTAAATTTTCAGTTTTCCAAAATTTTCCAGAATAACTTTTTAACTTACACAGTTAGTGAGACACTACCAGTAATTTTTTTTGATTAAACTCCTAACAATGATTTTTCAAGTCTTGCGATAGGTAAAAATCCAGTGAAGTTTAGTTCTTTAGAAATATAATCATCTTTCATCGGCTCCTCCTTAACCAAATCAGTGCTTAAATATTTTTTGTTATCATCCGGAAGTAAGGTAACGACAACAGCATCATCACCCATTTCCTCTTTTAACTTTATAGCGCCAATAATATTTGCTCCTGAAGATATTCCGACCGCTAATCCTAGTTGCCGTGCAAGTTTCTGGGCTATAATAATAGAATCTCCGTCTGCTGCACAAATAACACTGTCAAGTTCATCTAATTTTACAAGATCGGGAATAAATTCGTCCGAAATTCCTTGTATACGATGGGAACCAATTTTAAATCCTGTTGTTAAGGTAGGACTCTCCAGCGGTTCCAAAGGATGAATTTTAATATTTGGATTTTGATTTCTTAATTGTCTACCTATTCCCATTACTGTTCCTCCTGTCCCTACTCCTGCAACGAATGCATCTATTGTCATTCCTTTAGAAGCAAGCTGAAGAAATATTTCTTTTCCAGTTGTTAATTCATGAGCCTCAGCGTTATATTGGTTTTCAAACTGACGGGGTAAAAAGATGCTTCCTTTTAATGCAAGTTCTTCACTCAATCTAATACTCCCTAAGAACCCTCCTTCTTCTTTGGATACAAGCTGTATATCAGTACCCATACTCTTTATAATATCAATCCTTTCCTTACTTAGCCAATCAGGCATAATAATCTTTACCTGATGACCTAAAGCCTTTCCTATTGCAGAAAAAGCAATTCCTGTATTACCACTGGTAGCTTCAATAATTGTATCTTCAGGTTGAATATTGCAATTTAAATAAGCTTTATATAAAATATACAGAGCCATTCGGTCTTTGATACTTCCTGTAAGATTAAAATTCTCACATTTTACATATATTTTTCCAGGCTTGCTCTTATAATTATATTGCAGTTCCAGCATAGGTGTATTACCCACTAAACACCATAGATATTTGAATTTGCGATCTAACTCAGGTGAAAAACATTTTATGAATTCATTTTTTTCAATTATTCCCATTTTTTTGTATTTATAAGGCAAAGTTATACGTCTTATTTCTTTTATTCAACTATTCGCGAAGTATTTAATAAATTTTATTGAAATTTTAACGATTCGCAAGAAATATTGCGGAATTTTATTTAAATTTATATATATTAAAAAAAAACATAAAAAATGAAATTGGATCAAACAGACATTAAGCTGCTGCAATTGCTTCAACAAGACGCATCATTAAATAATAAAGAGCTTTCATTAAGGCTGTACTTATCCATTGCAGCTATTCATGAACGGGTAAAAAAGCTTAAGGCGAATGGGTATATAAAAAAAACTGTTGCATTATTGGATCGGCATAAAATAGGATTGGGATTGATTTCTTTTTCTCAAGTATTTTTAAAAGCCCATACTTTTGATGTATTATTAGAATTTGAAAAGGAAATAGCTAAGTTTCCCGAAGTCACAGAGTGCCATCAAATTGCAGGCTCATATGATTTTATGCTACGCATTGTTACAAAAGATATGGATTCATACCATGTGTTTCTACGTCACAAGCTATCTATACTTCCCCATGTGAATACCGTACATACTTATTTTGTTTTATCAGAAGTAAAAAATACTACAGAGCTACCGTTAGTGTAGCTATTTAAGAAGTTACTATGCTAAAAGAGCCCGTTTCACAAATCGTGAAACGAGTTCTTTTGTGAAATTTTACTGTGACCCCCTTTCTCAACCTACATTATATAGCTCAAATCAACAATACCTAACCAGCCCGATACAATATCCGCTAATTGTATTGCGTACAAGTAATTTTCTCCATAATTGCCTGTTTTAACTGCAGGTGGTGTTTCTACTGTATTAATACTTCTTGTAAATGCAAGAATATAGAATCATCAGTAATAGGAATACTACCGTTAATGAATGTATACTGAAAATTACTCCAATTTACCGTCAGTCCCACAACAATGTATCTACCAGCTGACTAGTACGTGCAAGCCATTTTCCTTTGATTAATGTAATAAAACCTTATATATGACAAGATGTTATAAGTAAAATTTATCTATTGAATTCAATTATCCGGCTTTTATGCTACGAAATTAAAATTATCAGCTATACTAGAAACATCTTCTTCCATTTAGCAATGGTATTTCTGCTTAGCTTAAATTTTTCAGCTACTTCAGAATTATTTAAACTATTTATTTTCTGATAATGTAATATGTCAAGTATTGCCGATTTGTCATAAGAACGTAATCTTTGGTTAAATATGATGGTTTCTTCATCAAAAATGAGACTGTTCAATCTGATAATATCTAAAGCAGAAAGTTCCTTCTTACTCAGTATATCTTTACACTTAGATTTTTTATGTGGATATTTTTTCGATATAATATCCTGATAAATCAGTTTGTAATTTGGAGATAAATTATTCATATCCCTGTTTTTATAATTCTCAGTAACCACCTTATTATAATTTATCATTAAGATGTAAAGATGGAGAGAAGGTTAGACAAATTGTTTACTAGATATCATTTACCATTCTATCTGTTTTGCATTTCCAAGTTATTGTTTTTGTATTTCATAATCCATTTATACAGTGTAGTTTTAGGAATTCTATATTCATCAATGATCTGTTTCTTTGTTTTTTCATTTGAATTGATAAGCTCTAAAATAAAATCAATAACTTCTCCTGTATAAATATTTTTCCTAAATTGAGGGAGGTTGGAAACTTTCTTTTCTATTTCATCGGTTTTATTTTTTGCCGGGGGAGAGAATAATATGAGGTGTTGGGTATACATCCTGAAAAAATCATATTCCAACAGCTTACTCCAACATAGTAAAGTATCTGTAGACAGATCTTTCTGCATAAACATTTTTTCTATCTCATCTGCATTACATTTCATGAAATTGCAGATACGGGAAACTTCTAAATCCAGCTCAACAGTCTTTTGTTTAATTAATGAGCCTATATGAATATTTTTGAAATTATCATGCATATTAAAAAATTACATTATACTTTATATTGTTTTTATGATGTGTACTTATAATAGTTCGGAATCAAATTCCTGAATAACAAAGTTTCCTGAAGATTACATGATAACTAATCAGTTTTCAACTTAGTTGATTTGAGAAAAGAACTACCAACTCTCTCTAATTATATTAAATACATATTTAAACCAGACATTATGTATGTTTTACTATTTTTTCATTTCCCCTAAAAAAGAAAATCAGCAGGGAAACTGATTTTCTTTGGATCGTCACTACATTATATCTTTCTCATCATTTGAATGTTACTCTAACAATTTTATTGACCTATCCCTTTTAGTAATAATTGCTTCGACAAGCTCAGCCTGACAACGTTCAAAAGTTTCGGTTGGTATTCGACTGGTCACTCTAAGCCTGTCGAGGGTTTCTCAATACGAAAACCTTAATCTCGGGTATTAATTAAAAGGATAAGTCAATAATTTTATTTTAATCGTTTTACAGACATTTGGGTAACAGGCCCTGACCCTGTACTCCCTGAACTTAAATGTCTGACGGTTACTTCCCGTGTATTACCTAATCTGAACGAATATGTATGAGAAACCACCATTGGAATTGACGTAATCAGAGTATAAGTTTGCCTAGGTTCTCCACCAGCTACAGGTACTGATCCTGCCCAATAAACATCATTAACACGTGCCACCCAAGCATTAATTGTATCGTCCCATATGCCCAACACTGGCATTGTAGGTGTGCCATTAGGCTCATTTGTTGTTGATAACTGTGCGTTCATTGTTACCTGATATACTCCATCTGCAGAGACTTTAAATGAATTACTTGACGATGAGCCCGTATAAAGGTTTTCATTATCTACAATTTTATTATTTAAATTTCCTATGGCAACCGGAATGTTTCCCGTTAGAGACAGAGGCATAGCAGTAAAATCAGAAGTCATTTGTACAATGATTTCCTGGGCCACCAAAAATTGTCCATTCACAGCAATGACTGTTCCTATAGAACTGGGAACCCCTGCAAGGTTTTGCCATGTAGGAGGAGTACCTGGTCCGTTGGACTTGAGCACTTGCCCGGCAATTCCCGGTGACCCAGCCGTAGAAGCATCCCCTCCTACATTCAATTCATTAGTCACCTGTAAACTTCCATTTATATGTAATTGCTTTTGAGGAGTTACTGTACCTATTCCCACATTTCCTGCTGAAGTAATACTCATCTTTTGAGTATTGTTAGTGGTAAATCTGAGATCATTAGCCGTAGTAGTACCCATAGAAACTACTCCTCCTCCTATATAAGATTTCAAACTCACTGAGCCATTCGTATGGTTTAAACCGAAACTATTATCAGGAGTACTGATGGTAAGTTTGGTATCAGGCGTTGAGGTACCTATTCCTACATTTCCTGCTGAAGTAATACTCATCTTTTGAGTATTGTTAGTAGTAAATCTGAGATCATTATCTGTAGTCGTACCCACAGAGACAACTCCGCCTCCTATATAAGATTTCAAACTCACTGAACCATTCGTATGATTTAAACCAAAACTATTATCAGGAGTACTGATGGTAAGTTTGGTATCAGGAGTAGTTGTTCCTATTCCTATATTATTATTATCAGATAACACAAGGTTGTTGCTGTTTTCCCCATTAACAGAAAGAGTCATAGAACTTTTGTTATTGGTTCCATCTCCCCGATAATAGGTTCTGATTCCTGAAAAAGTTTGATTTGTATTTCCAACATAACCACTTGTATAAAGGTTCGCCACATTCTGACCACTCTGTAAATTACCAGTACCGGATCTTTCAAAATACAGATTGGCTTCAACACCATTTCTGAATATCAAAGCTTTATTACCTAGCCCCACGACTCTGTTGCTTGTTAAAACGCCATCAGTGTTGTAAATATTAACCGGTGCAGCGCCTACTGAACCTCCATCAGTTGATCTCCATCCTGAATTACTGTATACATACTCCAGTGCTTGTCCGTTTGGAATGGTTACCCCATTCAGGGTAGCACCAAAACCACCTGTTGTATTGTTAAAAATAACCAGCCGCTGACCTGCATTGGGAGCAGCCGGTGCTGTGATGGTTACTGCCGCAGTGGCAGCTCCTGTAAGCTGTACCTGGCTCACATTAGCGGGTACTGTAGCTGCATTACCGGATACGGCTATCGCTGTTTCACGATTTGTGATGGCACCCTTTACATCAAGTGTGGTTCCGGGAGTTTCTGTTCCTATTCCTATGTTATTATTATCAGATAATACCAGGTTGTTGCTGTTTTCCCCATTAACAGAAAGAGTCATAGAACTTTTGTTATTGGTTCCATCTCCCCGATAATAGGTTCTGATTCCTGACAAGGTCTGATTTGTATTTCCAACATAACCACTTGTATAAAGGTTCGCCACATTCTGACCACTCTGTAAATTACCAGTACCGGATCTTTCAAAATACAGATTGGCTTCAACACCATTTCTGAATATCAAAGATTTATTACCTAGCCCCACGACTCTGTTGCTTGTTAAAATGCCATCAGTATTATAAATATTAGTATTGGTACCTGTACTGAGCTTTGTCCACTTGCTTGTGGAGCCATCAAAATAATAGAAACCTAACGCATCAATATTGGATGCCTGCCCCGTAGCTGTCCCTGTGGAAATATTATTTACGTAAATCAAAGTTGAAGGCTCTACAGATGTCATGCTCAACGCCCTCTGTCTGTCTACACGAGGAATAAGAATTCCATCTGTATTGGTTGAAGATCCTGTAGCATTTTTTGCTGTGATGTCTAAAGTACTTTTGGGGGTAGTGGTTCCTATGCCCACTTGACTCTTGTAGCTTAAGGATATGACAAGTATTGCCATACATAATAATTTTTTTCTCATAAATGTTTTATTAATTATAATATTTTATATTTATCTAGCAAAGATGTATATATTGTTTATTTTATTCAATTAAATATCTAATATTCAATAAATTTTATCGAATATTAGATATTATAAAGAAATATTACGGTTATTTGTTTTGATTTATGTGATATTCAAAATAATTTAAGAAATGAAATTGCACCAAACAGATTTAATCTGCTACAATTTGCCAGGAAGCTACCTCATTAAATGACAAAAAGATCTTTTGATTTAGTTATTGATAATAGATTTATCTTTGCACCATTTTTCCGGAAGTTGATAAAAATCAAGCAGGTATTTGTTGACTTCCCATATTCATATCTTTAAAAACTTAAATATATTTTTTAGAAAAGAAGCCGGCAGGAAAAACCAGCTTCTCTCAGAATCTTCCACATCACACTCTTTCTCATCATTTGTATTATATAGTTTTTTAGAATCTTTTGCTAAAATACCGCTGCAGTTTAAGGGATTGCAGTATACATGACAGATATGTACGCCCCCGGTAGCTGAGTATATGTCCCACTTTTATAGGTGACTGTATCTAGCTTAAATACATCTCCCGCTGATAACTTTACTGTTGTAACTATAGGAGTATCTCCCATTCCACTGTTCCATCTATATCCATGAGATTGAATAGCTGAAGCTCCTAAAGTTAACCTAAGCGCTATCCCCCTATCCCGAAGATCTCCAGCGGGAATATCTGAAAACTTTGCCCACACATCAAAGCTATATAAGCCTGTTTTATTAACAACAAAGGTTCCATTATCCACTCTGGTAACATATTCATTATTGATATGATCCGTTGCTTCAAACCACAAAATATGATAGATATTATTTCCTGTTTTCACAGAGGTCCCGGTTCTCCTGGCATATAATACATTGGAAGGGGTTTTAAGGCCTGAAACAACTACATTCCCGTTTTGATCTACTCCAAGAGTAGCAGTGTTAATGGCTGCAGGTGTATTAGAGGTCATATTAGTAAATTTTAATCCAGAAGTATTAGTACTTCCGGAATTTATCTCCATTTTTTCTGTAGGTGAATCTGTTCCTATCCCTACTTTGCCATCCTTGGTAATGGTGGCTCTAACAACATTATTGCTGACAAGGCTTAGATCATGTGAAGTAGTAGTCCCTAACATAGCTTTTCCTTTTCCAATATAGGATTTCAGATTAATTGTTCCGTTGCTATGATTAATCCCAAAGCTATCATCTGGCGTCAGTACTGTTAACTTTGTATCTGGAGCACCTGTCCCTATACCTATATTCCCACTACCGCTAAAGGTAGTATTGTAACCGGCTGTTGCTATATCGGTATTTTTTACAAGAGTACCACCCAACTGAAAATTATCCCCGGTTTTGGTAAGACCATTGTTCGCTGTGGTATTATTAGAAATAGATGTACTTAATTTAGTCCATTTACTTGTTGTCCCCTCAAAATAATAAAACCCTACAGCATCTACATTGGATGCCTGGCCGGTTGCTGTTCCAGTGGAAATATTATTGACATAAATTAAAGTGGAAGGTTCTACAGAAGCCATACTCAGTGCCCTTTGCCTGTCTAAACGTGGAATTAGCAACCCATCAGTGTTTGTTGAAGTACCTGTGGCATTTTTTGCTGTGATATCTAAAGTGCTTTTAGGAGCAGGATTTCCTATCCCCACTTGGCCATTGTAGTTTAGGTATATGACAAATATTGCCATACATAATAATTTTTTTTTCATTAAATGTGTTTTAATTAATTTTTTTTTGTATTTCTTACCCAAAGATATAAGTATCTCATCTTTTATTCAAGCACCTACTTAATATTTAATAAATTTTATTGAATATTAATCATTAACAATAAAAATTACAGAATTTTGTTTAGTTTTATATAATGTTCAAAATAATTAGTATTTAAAATCTTAATATTTTAATAAACACGAATCAAAACTCAAATTAAAAAGTTGATAAAGATCCGTGTTTTATAAATATTCCCTTAATTGGTTTTAAGGGCTGCTGGCTCAAATATTTTTAGAAGTTTAGTACGATGGTATCTAATATTTGTGTTTTCCAAAACTTGGACTTTACAATGGTTTATCAAATTGCTGCAAAGTAAGAGTTCCTTTTCCCCAATTGTAATTTTGGCCTGATGCCTTATTCATATTAAATCTTGCAAAAGATCCACTTGGAAAATTCGTCCCACTATTGATTTCCATATATCCGTCAAGCCGGAATGTTATGGCAACTGGGGTTGATGTATTATTATCATATGTTTCGGTATACATCCCTGAGACAGTAGAAACTCCATTTTGAATAAACTTTCTTGAACCTGATGGTGCTTCAACACCATTCCTTACAAATCTTATACCTTGATACACAGTACCGCTTGTATTAACGTTAAGAAGATCTCCGGTTGAGTCAGTAATTCCGTTTGGGATCGAATAATTAAAAACGATTATGGAAGATGTATTGGGTGGTACATATACTGTCATTGAATAATTTAGATCAATGTTATTTATTATTGTAGTACTCGGATATGACTGATTCAATGCATATGTTACAGGATCACCTGGGGATGAAACAAATACTCCCCTCGGGGTATAAGTACCAGCAGGCTGAAGACTAGATAAAGAAACTTTCTTACCGGTACCGTCACTTTGGAGTACCATTATTCTATCTGAATTATCTACAGATAGTGCATCTGGTACGGCATTGAATTTTACATTCCCATTAACTTCCAACTTTTGAGCCGGTGTTGAAATACCAATTCCAAGATTTCCTGAAGGATCTAATACCATATCGCTCCCTGCATTTCCACTAGTACGGAAATCCAGGGATGATAAATTATCGGTTCCATTTCCTTTATAAGTTGATACAATAGCACCCAAGGCAGAATTATCAGTATTATTAATCCGTCCTCTGAAGTCTACATAGCCAATCAAACTATTTAAAGCCAGATTTGCTCCCCCATTGTTTCTATAAAGATTCATACTAGCTGGAAAACTCCCGGTAGAAATCATATTAAGAGATGTATTATCAGATTCAAATCTGCCACTTCCTCTAACGTCAAGTTTTTGCAGAGGAATTGAAGTACCAACGCCAACTTGACCATTATCTTTAATAACAAAATCTGACCCCGATGCTCTGACAGCACCAGATGAAGTTACTCCAAGCTTAACCATTGTATTTGCACTATCATCAATAAATGCATCTTGAGTAGGATCTGCCGTAACTAACTTATTCCACTTACTTGTAACTCCATCAAAATAATAAAACCCTATGCTATCTATATTTGATGCCTGCCCTGTAGCACTAGCAGTTGCAATACTGTTGACGTAGATAAGAGTGGATGGTTGAACAGAGGTCATATTAACGGCTCTTTGTCTATCTACACGGGGTATTAATAATCCATCTACTAGTGTTGACGATCCATTAGAATTTTTGGCAACAATGTCCATCGTTGATTGTGGAGTGGAAGTATTTATTCCCAATTGTGCATATACCATGCTGTTTAAAAATAAAACCGCAATAGGTAAAAATATTTTCCCCATTTTAATGTTTGTTAAATAAATGTTATGAAATTAAAATAAATAATGTTTAGTGGACTTATATTTCGTATTTTTATGAAATTATCATCCATCTAGATAGCTCTAAATTAAGAGAAGAAAGTTTTTAAGGATTTAATATTGTCTAATTTTATGCCATCCTATTTCAGGGTGACTTATTTTTTCCTAAAGCTAGTTTACCTTTTCCAATGATAAACGTACGACTCTGAAAGAAACAGGAGTACCAGAAGCATTATAAGTAAATCCTCTCATTTGAATCTGATCCCCAGGTACTAAACTTACTATTACACTCCAGGTATTGGAAACTGTTTCATTTGCATAATTTGTTCCCGCCCCTCCAGGTACTGCGGTTGTGGAACGATTGCCTATCTGAACACCGTTCTTAGCAGGAAAAGCCATGAAAGAATAAGTAGTGGGAACATTACCATTTATTAACAGCCCTGCAGTATATGAGATTATATATGTTCCCCCTTGATTAGCAGGAACAGTAAGTGTGGTATTATTTGTTCTCCATGATGCTAGACTACCACTTCCCTGGCTTATATCAAATGTAGTAATATTATTGTCAGTAGTCCATGGAACGTTATTACCATATACAAGTGCACTATATCCTACTACTGTACCTCCGGAAGTCGGGGCAGCAAGAGATTTCCATACAGCTCCATCAAAATAGTAATATCCTATAGCAGTTACATTGATAGTTTTTGCCGAAGGTAAATTTGTTGCTGCTGTAACATAAACAATAGAACCTGTTTGATTAGCTGAATAAACGTTATCTTTTGCTTTTAACTGATCCCCTGTTAATCTGGGAGGTATAAAACCATCTATCATGGTTGGGCTTGTGGCTTGTCCTTCCACATCTAATGTAGCCTTAGGTATTGAAGTATTAATACCCACTTGTGATTTGTAAAATCCAGAAACGAGGATTGTACAGAATAAAAAAAGATTTTTCATGTGTTTAAATAAATTTTATGTGTTTTTAGAATCAGAATCATACATTTTAAAAAGGAAAATTATTATTTAAAATACCTATAGTAATTAAATATTAGATTTCTTTATCGATAAATTACTAAATTAATAAAGACTATTTCAATAATGCTATTGATAATTTTCAGATCACTAATCAGGTAAGAGAATATCAATTAACTGCAATTTTTCTAACTTCGTAATATTTATCTATATTTTCCGTCATACTGAGAAACAGTCTCTTCCATTTAGTTACAGTATTCCTACTTAACTTAAAATGTTTTGCAAGCTGTGAATTAGTCAATTTATTTTTTTTTTGATAATCTAACATCATAAGTATGGAAGATTTATCGTAAGATCGATGACTTTGATTAAATGCCTCCGCCATCTGATCTGATAAACCAAAAATTTTACTATTAAGCTCAATTATATCTAGTATAGATAGATTTTTTTTATTCAATAAAAATTCACATTCCTCTTTTTTAGATGGATACTTTTTGCTTATTATGTCTTTATAGATCTGATGATAATCTGGAGTTGATTTTTCCATATTGTATCTTACTATTATTTTATATTTAGTTTTAACTTATTAACCTGAGTTTCTTCCTTATTTCTTGCGGCATATTTTTTTATCCAGTTATATAAAGTTGTTTTAGGAATCTTATATTCGCTTATGATCTGTTCCTTTGTTTTTTCTTTGTATTCAAGCGACTCCAAAATAAAATCGATTACTTCTTTGGTGTAAATATTTTTTCTGAACTGCGGAAGCTGAGATTCCTTTTCTTTTATGGAAGCACTGTAATTAACTCTTGCAGGTGGGGCATATAATATCAAATGTTGAGAATAGACTCTGAAAAAATCATACTCAAGTAATTTGCACCATTTTAATAAAGCATCAGTATGCAGCTCTTCCTGTAAAAACATTTGATCTATTTGCTCACTAGTGCATTTAAAAAACCTGCAAATACGCTCTGTTTCAATTCCAGTTTCCAAAACCCTTTGCTTGATCAATGATCCTATATTAATATTTTTAAAATTTATATTCATCTTAGTATTAAAAACAATTTTTAGCTGATTAATAAATTTCTATGTAAATAGATTAATTGGCCTATCCCTTTTAGTAATAATAGCTTCGACAGGCTCAGCCTGAAAAAGGGATCTCAATAAGAAAACCTTTGTTAATCATTAATCCCGAGTATTAATTAAAAGGATAAGTCAATAGATTAATTTTTAAAAATTAGAAACTGATGTAAAAAGCTATTTTCAAAATAATTATGGTGTAGATAATTGCTGTAAAGAAAAGTTTCGGCTTTCCAACAAAGAAGCAGGGGTTGTAATATGAGCATCTACGGTAGGCTTATTCAGTGCCCCCCAGTTCATTGTAAGATAGACTCTATCCCCGGCATTGAGACGTACAATACAATTCACATTTATAGGTGTATTTCCGGCTGATGCAGTTGCATTATCAATATTGCCCCTGTTTCCTCCAATAATACTTGAAAGAGCAGTTCCATTCTTGGTAATATTCAGGTTGATTCCAGTAAAAGCTCCAGTTCCTGAAACAGCCCCACCACTTCCAAAATAAGCATAGCCCTCTATTTTATAAACACCTGACTCAAGTATCTGCCAGTAATCTCCTGCATCATTCCAAACTGCGGAACCTCCCTGGTTCACAATAATATCACTTATAGAAAATGGAATGATCTGAGGAATACTGTTATTAAAGTTTGTTAGTGCAGTTCCAGAATAGGTAACTGTATCAGAAGCCCCCAGTGCGGCAATTGTTGGAGTTGTTTTATTGATCAAAATCCCTAACTCCCAGGTCGTTCCACTTGTTGTCCCCTTACTGATAAGCATTGTATATCCACCAGGAGTCAGGATTACACTTGAAACACCTGCTCCGGATTGATTATCAATAAGTTCAGTTCCGTTCGCTGCAATGGTAAGTGGCGCAGTTCCAACATTTTTGATATAATATACCCTTCCTAATATATGTCCACTGGCGGGGGTAGCTGCTATTGCCGCAGGTAAAGTGAATGTTCCTGCTGAGGAACCACTAAAAGCCGTATAGAAATCACCAATACCCAACGTTGTAGATACAGATATCCTTTTATACTGACCTGCTATAGATCCATTCACAGTAAAAGTACTGCCTGGAATTACTGTATTTATTCCGACATTTCCCGCCTGAGAATAGATAATATTTGGCAATACCAATAAGATTGCTAAAAATAAATTTTTCATAATAATAATGTTTCAAAGTTTAACATTTAGAACTTTTCGATATGGATCATCTAGGTTTAACTTGTTTCTTCCGAATTCACTCTATTTAATCACTGAATTTTAGTGAACTTTAAAATCTACGGAAATGCCAGACAGCATAAAGCTTGTTATTGTGTATATTATATTTTTCACTTAATCGTGGGGAAAATCAATCTGATAATTGAAACCTGCATTTAAGCTTGTTTTGCATTTTTAAATTTGACCAAGGAAGCATTAACATTTCACCCAATATTAAATATCAACAAAATGCTTAGCTGAAAAACAAGATTATCCAGCTTTTAAACTTTATTGATATTTTTTTTAAAAATTGCCCATATACCGCAACGTAAGGTTAGAAAGCGTACCATTGGGGGTAATTGTAGCAGAATCGGTAAAAGTAGGGTCTCTATAATATCTGTTAATAGAGAACCGAACCCTGTCATTTACATTTAAGGTTACAAATCCGGAAATGGCCGTGTTGCTGTCCAAAACAGTTTGGCCGCTGGGAAATCCGTATGCAGTGCGCAGATTAGGTACAGGCTCTGCTCCATTTACCAAAATGATTCCTTCATAGGCATCTCTGGCAGGATTATTACCATTTGTAACGCTGTGAAGAGAAAGCACACCCTGAACATGATAAGTCCCTGCTTTTTGCACAACCAGTTCTCCAGCTGTATTGACTGAAAAGCTACCTGTATCATTAGCAATAAGTGTAGTGCTGTCAAAACCAAGAGTTCTTACATTGGTTGAAGCAGAAGTTAAAGGCCCCTCATCAAATACATTTTTACAGCTTACATAAGTAATGGTTTTGTCCTTGGTCATTTTATTCATAGAAAAAAAGGGAATCCATGTATTACTTGTATTGTTCCACCAATAAAATCCTCTTTCAATAGCCACAGTAAGGGGATCTTCGAAGTCAAGGAAAACCAATAATCCATGTTGCTTAGCACTTGTTACATTCAGTGATGTTATCCTTGGTATAATTACCCCTTCATTACTCTGCGGGTTATCTTTATCTGTGGTTTTAACTTCTAATGTGGCTTTAGGAGCATTGGTATTGATGCCAACCTGAGAACTTAAAAAGCCAAAACAAAAGATGTTACCAAGTATAAGTAAAGTTGATATATTTCTCATAATTATTAATCCAAATAAGATAAGGTTAGTGTATAAACAGACTCTGACCCAACTTCCGTAGTACATGAATTGGTTCTCCGTGTCTGTACCGATATTCTCTGCCCTTTAGTTAATGTTATAATATTCGAAATCGTATGATTGGTACTTCTTTTAGCGTTATCTGCTGCCGGCAAAGGTGATTTGGCTATAAGAACAGGAGTAGGCCCATTATCTATAAAGATTCCCACTTCTGTTACTGTTGCGCCGAGATCACCCATATTTTTGTATACACCACCGGTAAAGAATACTGAATAATTTCCAGTTTTCCCTACAACTACATCACCGTTCTGTAAAGTGTAATTCGCATCCGGAGCTTTCAAACCCGTAAAGGGGGCCTTAAACCAAACATTAGTATTTGTGTCGCTATTGGAAATTACCGGAAATCCATTTCCTGAAGCAATCGTCTTAAATAAATTTTTTCCTAAAATCTTAGTCTGGAATATATATTGCCATAGTTTTTTTGTATCATCCCAGAAATAGTACCCCTCAAAACCTGCCGTACTTGCGTTATCCAAAAAAACCAGCATTCCATTCTGGCTCTGAGCAGGATCCACAGATGAAAAGCGACTTACAGTTGGGAATAGTATACCTGCAGAACTTTCCGGGGTACCAGTATTTTTTGCCTGTATATCCAGCAGAGCCTGCGGAGCGCTAGTGTTTATACCTATCCCATTCTGGGCAAACAAACATCCTAAAGGAAGCATTAAGAAAAATAAAGTTATCTTTTTCATAGCATTAAAGATTAATCATTTAGGTACGTCATTGTAATACAGTTGGTTCCATAACCTGTGTATAATGTACTTCCCGTCTCAGTTGTCTTTTGTACTGTAACTATTATAACATCATTCTGAGCCAGATTTAAAATTCCGCTAAGGGCCACGCTGGTTGCTGTTGTGCCTTCATTAGTTATGGAGTTGGAAGTTGTCAAAACCGTTACTCCGTTCTTTTTTATCCGATAAGTATAAATTGCTCTATTCTCATTGACTGTACCAATCGTTTTTTTTAATGCGGAATTAAAACTGACCAGATAGGTTCCGCTTTTTCCTACAGTAATCTGATTACCCGAAACAGAGAAACCTGTAGTATCATATGCCTTTAATATGCTGAATAATACATTATTCTCTGTATTTCCGGAAGCAGAATAGCCAACTCCGGTTACTGCATAAATGCTATCGTCATACAGCCGGTTATAATTGCTAAGGAAGGAAACCCAGCTTATGCCATCCCAATAATAAAAGCCATCCGGAAGTGTAGCGTGCTGAAATAAGAAAACGGTATGCCCCTTCGACTGAGCAACAGGAAATGATTTTACCCTGGGAATCAAGATCCCATCCATCTCCGTAGGAGCCGAAATGCTTGTCGGCTCCATATGAAGACTCGTATCGGGAGAAGTTGTTCTTATCCCCACTTGAGCCAGAGAGAACATTGGAACTAGTAGAGCTCCATAAATAATAAATTTTTTAAACATGTATATGTTTTTAGAATTGTGTTTTACCTTATATACCATGCTATAATTGGAATACCAACAGCCGGTATATCATTTATTTTTTTCATCTTAAGCTGTTTATCAATAACCCTATATAACTACAGCACCATTTATTACAAATCAAATAAAATTACTCTGTGTAAACAAAAAACCTCGGTACCAACGAAGTACTCAACATTTTAAAATATTGATAATCAGTCATAAAATCTATTCTTCAAGTTTTTTCCGTAACCAAAGAGTTGTATCATTCTGGGCAGGAACATTAAGCCTCTTTCTTAAATTATTTTTATTATTCTTGATGGTCTGTACTGCTTTAAAGGTAAACTTAGCTATATCTTTAGTTGTAAAGCCTAAAAAAATATAGGCACAGAAGATAAGTTCAGAAACTTTAAGATTGGAATTAAGTTTCAGGATCTTTTTCCGAAAGTCAGGATACTGCTCCTGAAAATGTGCCCAAAATTCAGGACTGTTATTCTTTGCAAGTTGAATAATTTCATCAAAGGCCTGGTGCTTGTTTTTCTCAATCAATTCATCAGCTTTCTCCCTATTCCCATCTTTTGTACTAAATAGCAAATAGTATATTAATGAAACCGCTATAGTAAAACCACCCATAGTTATATAATAAATCTTATCTTTTTCTCTGTATTTTTTTTTATTTTGTTTTGAACTCATACCAATAGACAGCTTTAATTAATACTACTTAAGGACAATAATCATTACAATACAATGTCCTAGGTCGCTGATTTGATATTTATATCTTGTCTTTCTACATTTTTTTTATTTATCTGTTCGATCATGAGTTTTGTAACATCAAAGTATCCGTTATTTTTCATTAGTGTTTTTATGTGGAAGAAATTTAAAACTTCAAAATTTTGAAGGCACAAAGCAAAACAAGTCATTTATTAAATCAAAAAAAATAAGGTACCAACAAAGTACCTTACCAAAATTATTATGGAAAAAATATTATCAGAATATACTTTTTAACCCAAGAGCCATATTCTCTTTCGCAAAGATTTGGAATCCTTTCTAAATCCTAATCTCTTTATCTGTCTGATTTCTTATCCAAACTACTATATCTTCCTGTGCAGGGATGTTTAATCTTTTTCTTAGATTGTACTTATTATTTTTTACAGTCTGGACAGCCTTAAATGTATAATTAGCAATATCTTTTGTATTGAATCCTAAATAAATATAAGCAGTTAATACAAGTTCGGAAACTTTTAACGTGGGATTAATACTGAGAATTTTACTGCGAAAATCGGGATAGACCTCTTGAAAGCGTCCCCAGAATTCGGGATGATTTTCTTTTGCCAATTGTATTATTTCATCAAAAGTTTCATTTACTTTTTGCTCTAATACTTTCATCTGTAAATCTTTCTGCCAAATAGTTGTTGTATTTTCTTTCAACAACATATCTTTTTTCTGCACTTTCCTGTAATACATAATACTCAGTAAAACAATCAGAATCATTATCCCTAAAAATGCTCCTGCCATAATATAATACCATTTTTTATTCAACTCCTCGCTATGCTTCTTTTCATCATCAATTATTTTTTTCCCAGAGCTCTGTAAAGCAATCAAATTACCTTTCTCAAAACTATCCCTAATTTTAGTGTACTTTTGCAGATATTCATTGGCTTTATGAACATTATTCTGAAGATTATATATTTCAGTTATTGCTTTATAATTTTTCATCATATTTTTGGGCCTATTCATCTTAATTGATAAGGCGAGAGATTTTTCGTAGAACTCCAAAGCTTTATTATAGTTTTTTATACTTCCATAATATTGCCCAGACATATAATTAAACACCAAATAGTCAAATGTTTCCGTCGAGTTTTTAAGTAAACCTTCAGCCTTGTCAAGATAAAATTTTGCAGAATCCGGATTTTTCTTATTTTTAATAAAATAACTCGTAAGATTAGTTGCTTCCACTACTCTGGGTAAAATTTTATAAGCTTTGTGTATATAATAGTGCATGGAATCACTATATTCAATCCGTCCGAAATTTATGGCCTTACACCCATAAATATAATGCAGGCGTTTTCTTTTTCGCTGTTTATCTTTTATTTTAAGAGCTTCCTCTAGTGCTTTATCAAAGCTTTGGTTAGATTTTGCAATTAATCCTAATTCTTGGTAATTTTTTCCGTAAGCGGCAAAAAAAGCTGAGAGCAATCCAGGATCATCATCAAATGTATAATAAAGAGATTCCGCCTTTTGAAGGTATACCAATTCTTCACTGTACTTTCCCAAGGAATGAAGAAAATTTACCATATGAAGATATCCTCTAGCCCTACCTTTTGTATAATTTATTTCCTCTGATAATTGTATTGCTTTTTTAGTTTGTTCAATCCCATCATAAATTCTGCCTTCCTGCATGTATTGACTTCCTATTTTATCTTGTAAAAGGTCTATTTGTTCAGGAGACCATTTCTGAGTATAGAATACAGTAGATAAAAACAAAAAAAAGATTAAGAATATCCTGTTTAAAGCCGCGAATAATATATCTGCATTATTTTCCTGAACATTACTATTTTTTGCGCGTATATGCATTGAAGAAGCATTATAAATCACACCTATACCATCCTGTGCGTATATAATTTTAAAAGAGGATAGAAAAAATAAAGTTATATTTTGCATAGAATTAATTATTATTTACTACAGTTGATTATTAACTTAGAAAGGACCATTCCACTTAGCTGGGTAATAAGAAGAGTTTCAATCTCATTTCCTTTGAATTTGAAATACTTGTCGATCTATGCTTGGCAAAAGGAGTAAATTTCACTACAACAATTGAAAAATTTGTAGTGCCCCATCCAACAGAAAAAATTACAGTTTTTATTAGTTTTTTCATAGTTATTACTCATCATTACCAGAATCTAATGAATTCCTGACACATATATTGGAAATTATCAAAATTTCGATAAAATTAACAAAAATATCACATACTCAAAAGTACCAAAATAATCCAAAAATGCAATTAAATAAATGTTAAATAATAAAAAAACAATAAATAATGTTTAAATTAATAACAATATAAAAATTAATCACGCAAAATTGAATAAGCGTATAAATCAGCACAATCATCAAATTATCAGTATTTTATTACAAAATAAAAAAAATACATTTGAATTATTTAGACAATCTCTTTCTGCTATCGAAATAATAACATTTGACGAATGAGTTGAAAGAGCTAATGCAATTGTACTAAAAACAAAGGACGGATAATTAAATAATATGACTCCTTATTAATTTGCTATATATCTGGAATTTATTAAGAATATTCTTTGGATATTTATTCAAGCTATGAATAGTATTTACAAAAGCCAATTGAATACTAACCGTGCCTAGTTTGCCCGATTTAAATTCTTAAAATTAATTACTCGGGTCACAGGGAAACTCGTACTCAAAGAAAACTCTTCCACAAAAATACTGCATATAAGGGTTCATAATCCAGGCTGAAGCAAGAGTCTCATCGCCCAAATTATAAAGATGTTTTAAAAGCAAACAACCTACCATAAACCGAATCGGATGGCTCGGATTGCCTACTTTCGAATACAATGGCGAAAATTCTTTTTCGAAATAGTGCCAATCAATTTTTTCTGAAAGCAAAACCAGCTCATGCTTATTATCAATAAAATCAACCAACATCGGGCGGAATAATTCTGGCAGTTTTTCTGGATTTTTCCCCCAACATATTTGCAAGGTTTTAAACTATTAAGATACTAAATCTTGCGAAAAAAAAACAAACGAAACAGCCTTTAGGATATTAATATTCAAACCGTTAATTGTATTTTAAGGAGCGACTAATTATCATAATGCCTATACGCAATTTAGCTAAATGAAAAATATATTTACTTTTAATTAATATATTGCTAAACATTTCGATAGATAATATATTAAAAATGTTAAAGATAAAGAATTAGTAAATCCATTTTCCTAATAGTTTGCTTTTATTCCGGCTAACAGCCAGTCTGAAGCTGAAATTTCCCCATGCTGGAATGGATATCTCAACGTCCTTTATTTTTGCTTTTCCTTTTCCTCCACGATCATAAATCAGCTTTTGTAATTCTAAATTAAATATTTTCGCTAAAAACCTGATTAGAACTTTAACTACACTTAAAAATTAATATTATTTTTTCATTATGATATATTAATAATTATTATTTTTAGAAATACAAAATATAAACAATGAACAAAAACTTATTACCTAAATCAGATTATGGTAAGAGGCCTTCTAAGGTCAAATTTTTCATATTGATGGCTATATTGTCCACAATCTACTCAAAAGCCCAATCCCCTTCACTAGAAATGACCGACGGTGATGGCAACCCCACAGCCAATGTAACCAATGTTGTAAACAGTACTGTGATTAGACTCCGAAACAATATGGACAATCCTACAGGAAGTACATATACAACTTATGCTAACCCCACCGCATTGAATGTCACTTTTACTTTAAGTAATCAACAGTATACCCAAGCCAATTTTGCAGGATATAATGGAGCTGTGTTTATGGGGTATCCGGGAGAGCCTGTTCTTACCTTAATGAATGCTTTCGGAAGTACCACTGCCAATACTCCTTTTACCAGCAGTGGTGCACCGGTAGGGACTGGAATTGACATTACAACAAACAGAGCGATCAATTTATCCAACAATGTACAGCCATTGACAGCTGCTGGAAGAGCTACAAACCAACGCTGGCAAATGGCAGATTTAACCATTACATTCAGCAGACCCGTTAATAACCCCTACTTAGAGGTGAATGCTTTGGGAGGACAGTCTAACGGGCAGTCTTATACTGCAGAATTTGATTATCTGGCCTCTAACGTACCTGTATCTTTTTCTAAAGTTTCCGGTACAACATTTTTAAATGTTACGCCAACTCAGATTTTAAACTCTGCCACAACGACTGACGGTACTGCGACAAATGCATCAAGGGGAACCGTATTAATATCAGGTACAGGTATAACTTCAGTAACCTTAAGAGTTTTCACCCGGGGTTCAGCTGCCAATACAGGCACAGACTGGCATGGCACAGCAAACATAGCTGGAGATGGTTACATGTTAGCTGTAACAGCTTTAGAGTCAAACTTGGGAATTACAAAAACAGTAAGCAATTCAGCTCCCGCAGCAGGAAGCAACATTAGTTTTACTGTTACCGCCAGCAACACAGGAGCTTCCAACAATACCAATGTGACCGTAAATGATCTTCTTCCTTCCGGGTATACCTATATTAACTCTACAGCCTCCACAGGTACTTACAATAGCGGAACCGGAGTATGGACTATAGGAAACCTAAATGCTGGTACAAATGCCACTTTACAAATTAATGCAACAATAAAAAGCACAGGTAGCTATTTGAACAATGCTACTATTTCAGGAGACCTTCAGGATCCTGACACATCCAATAATACCGCCAGTGTAACGCCTGCCCCCGTAATTACCGATACAGATGGTGACGGAATCGATAACTCCCTGGATCTGGATGATGATAATGATGGCATTTTAGATACAACTGAAGGTTATTGTACATCTCAAAGTGTCTATACGCTAAATATTGCCAGCACTCTGGCAGGAGCCACTTTTGGAGCTAACGGAGGAAGTTTTAATCTGGTATATACCCTAACCTCCGGCCCTGCAGTAGCATCATTAGGAAGCAGCTTTACTGTTCCTTTTACGTATTCAGACTTTAGTAATTCTGTTAATGGACAAAACCATACCTGGAGTGCATTTAATACTTCTGCAACTGAATTCAGAATACTTCCAAATACTACATCTTTGTATACAGGTTTGCCGGCTAATAATACAACCACTGAAAATCAGACTGGCGCATCACCTAACACACCAGATTCCTGGTTTAGGTATCTGTTAAGCACCAATATGATTACCCGGTTAGGAAATTACACCACAACTATAGGAAACTTACCAACAGTAACAGGGACCTCTTCTTATAGCAGCAATACTGCACTCAATCTGTTTTCAAGCTTTAATGCTGCAAATGCAGGAGCAGTCTTGGGAAGTGGTTATTATTCAAGAATGCAGTTTCAGAATACTACTAACACCGCCGCCACCGCATCAACATTACCTTTTGGGGTAAATTACGGCAACACCTATACATGGGACTATACAGCATTTACCAGCACTGCAGGCTCAGGTGCAGGAAATGCAGGAAACAGAGGTCTTATAACGATCTCACAGAATACAGTTACATTCTGTAACCATTTAGATACCGACGGAGACGGAACACCTGATTACCTGGATCTGGATTCTGATGGAGATGGCTGTTATGATGCCCTTGAAGGTGATGAAAATGTACTTGTTGCACAGCTAAACCCAAATGGAAGTATTACTGGAGCTGTTGATGGCCAAGGAGTTCCTGTAATCGTAAATTCTGGCGGAGCTGCAGATGCAGGTGCAGATCAGGGACAGGGAGTCGGAACTTCAGCTAATTCGGCAATTCAGGATATACAGTGTTTAACAGGCTTTGGATGCTCTAATAACATGTATCTATCCCAATTAAATATTTTATATAATGTAGATACGGCTACTAATCCGTTCACTTACACACAGATAGGAGCCGCCTCTGCTACAAATTACAATGCAATAGGCATTAATCCACTTGATGGTTTTATGTACGGAATGCTTGCCAATTCAAATACAATTATCCGTATCAATGCCGATGGCAGCTATAATACGCTGGGTTCAGTAACAGGACTACCTGGGGCAGTGATATATAATGCTGGTGAAATAGATAATCTGGGTAACTATTATGTAAAAATAAATACCAGTAACAATCAGATTTACAGAATAAACCTGACAACATTAACTGCTACATTAATTACACTTTCAACAAGTGTTAATTTACCTGATATAGCATATAACACAACTACAGGACTTTTATATGGTGTTAACTCAACCAACGGCCAGCTGGTATCCGTTAATCCGACTACAGGAGTTGTGACTCCAATAGGAATTACACCGGGAGCTGCAAATATTGGAGCCATGTTTGCTTCCAGCACTGGTGAAATGTATGGAGTTAATAATCTGGGAGGCTTCTATCAGTTTAATCTTTCCACGGGACAAAGAGTTCTGATCTCTAACGCCCCTCCAAGTTCAGGAAATGATGGTGCACATTGTGTCACTTCACCAATCTCTTTTAGTGCTGATCTTGCCGTAACCAAAACAGACGGAGTCTCAACATACGCTCCAGGCACTTCTACCACTTATACCATAACAGTGAATAACAACGGTCCATTCGGAGTTTTAGGAGCTACTGTTTCAGATCCTGTTCCCGCAGGAATTCCTTCTGCAAATGTCAGTTATACTGCCGTTGTGGCTGGTGGAGCTACCACATCCGTATCCGGAACACAATCCGGAGCAATTAATGACCTAGTAAGTCTCCCTGTTGGAGGAACTGTAACGTACACAGTTGTGGTAAATATACCTTTTGCTTATTCAGGAAATCTTGTTAATACGGTAACGGTTACTCCTCCCTCTAATATAACTGAAGTCAATAATACCAATAATACAGCAACAGATACCGATACTCAGTTAGTGTGCTACAAACCTGCAGTAACCACAGGAACTATTCTGGACACTCCACAAGGTATTACTTCTCTAGGAAGAGCCGGAACTGGTACAACCGGTAATAACTGGCCAATGGTAAGAAAAGGGGCATGGACTGTACTTGAAGCCAAAACAAAAGGCTTTGTTCTCAATAGACTTACCTCTTCTCAAATTGCTGCCATTCCGGCTTCTGATCTGGTAGAAGGAATGATGGTGTACAATATTACCCTGGATTGTCTGCAAATCAATACCAATGGAACTTCTGCCGGATGGGCCTGCTTTAATACCCAAACTTGTCCGACTAATTAATTAACTTACTTTAATATATTCAAAATGAAAAATATTTTCTTAATCATATTTACTTTGTTCTGTGGATTTGTTTTTTCACAGGTTGCAATAGGAAAAACGTCCGTTTCGTCTCCGTCCGCTTCTCTGGATTTTGGAACTGCTAATCGGGGAATAGTACTGCCTTGGGTAACTTCTACAGCAGCTGTAACAGCAGCTGTGAATGGAACCATGGTTTATGATCTTACTGATAAGAAAGTTAAGATTAAATATGCTTCAGGTTGGAAAGATCTCTCAGTGGACACTTCAGGAACCACTGTTGATCCGATGACAAGTACGGATGGCGCTATTATCCAAAATACAGCAACAGAAAATACTGCTGCTAAAACATCCATAGGTACTCTAACCCCTACTCCAGGTATTTTGGTTTTGGAAGATAACAATAAAGCAATGATACTGCCGAAAGTTGCAAGTCCGCACCTTAATATTATAAACCCTTCCCCGGGAATGATGGTGTATGATACTTTTAATAAACAGTTAACTGTTTTTAACGGTACAGTATGGACTTTCTGGAAACAATAAATTTATAATCATTAACAAATTAATAAGCTAATTCACTTCTTGAGTTAGCTTATTTTCTATTAGAAAAATGAATCTTAAATCAGATAGTTTATTTATTCTGGGTTCTTTTCAGGATATCCACTAATTTTAATTCTCTGATGCAAGGATAACATTTGCTTTCAACATATAAAGCTTCTTTGTGGATCATAATACCATACTCCATAATACTATCCTGCTTAAGAATCAAATTCTTTACCGTTGTATTTATAAGGATTTTTATACTCATTTTAGATACGCTATTTGTTAGTACTGAAGAGTTTCCTAAATGATCGGGATGTTCAGAGTTCAGGATTTGCGGAAGTGTCTGTCCTGTTAAACACCCAGCAGGATTACTATTGGTGATTTTATCCAATAATGCACAGATGCTTACGTTGTTTTTCAGCGCATTACTATACAGATATAAAACGTCTTATAACAAGATTCTTTCTCAGGATTCTGAGAAAAATTAATAATCAGCTGCTCAATGATATAATCACAATCCTGTTAATCAACTAGGCTACAGATCAAAACCTGTAATTCTTGCAATGCTAAAAAATCCCTAATTTAAATAGTAAGTTTTTTGGTTCAATTGTTTATCGGCACTGCTAGTCCAAAACTGATTTTTTTGGTTCTATAATAGCCAATCTCCGCAATAAAAATCTTGTAGATATTGTTTTATAAAGATGCAGTATTTCTAAGCATCGAATATGATATAAAACTAAAATAGATCTTCATATCTGATTTACAGTTATTTACTAAATTACAACGTTGCTTGTAATGCAAATATACTACCCCGGATCAGAGTCCCGAAGAATTCTTTAGATTAAAATTTTCAGGCAACATTGACCCCGAAAACATGTCCAACCAATGCTGTAATTCCCATTGCGACAGTTCCCCAGAAACAGATTCTCAACACGGCAATTTTGATATTGGAACCTCCGGCTCTGGCAGAAACGGCTCCCAAAAGCATTAAAAAAATAATTGAAAAACCATACTGGAAGTATACCATTTGTTTAAGAGGAGCCAAAAGAGAAATGGTAAACGGCAATAAAGCTCCTACTGCAAATGAACTGAATGAGGCGAGCGCTGCCTGCAAAGGTTTCGCCTGTGTGATTTCATTTATTCCCAGTTCGTCACGGGCATGCGCTCCAAGTGCATCATGTTCTGTAAGTTCAATAGCTACCTGCATTGCAGTTTCTTTGGTACAACCTCTTCTTTCATACACTTTAGCCAATTCTCTAAGTTCTATTTCGGGCATTTCTTCCAGCTCGCGCTGCTCACGAATCAAATCTGCCCTTTCAGTATCTTCCTGTGAGCTTACGGAGACATATTCCCCGGCAGCCATAGACATTGCTCCGGCAATCATTCCTGCCAGTGCTGCAAGAATAATCACATGCCGTTCCGGTGCTGCTGCAGCAACCCCAATAACAATACTTGTGGTGGACAACAACCCGTCATTTGCCCCTAATACAGCCGCCCGAAGCCAGCCTACTCTGTTTACATAATGTTTCTCCAGCGGATGATGCATAATTTTTGTTTTGGTAGCAGCATAAAGTTACCAAATGTTTCATCAAGAATCATTTTAAATTAACTTCATTTCATTATCAGTAAAGGTCTTCTATTTTTATCAGACAGCTAAAAGTTCATTTTTGAGGTTATTTTCAATTTAAAAACCCAGGAAACAAAGAATATTATTTCATGAAAAATCTGTTGTATAAAGCATTCCATCAAAAACCCGGTCATACAGACTGCTCTATATGACCGGTATTCAACATCAATCTCCATCAATATATATTAATTAAAGGAAGATGTTGCAGTTTTCATTTTTAACAATATTATTTCTTTCCAACATTTTTATTGGGGATGGTAATTATTTTTAAAACAATCTATTATGAAGGGATCTCAGGGCTTCTATCTTATAAGCAGATGAAACCAGTAGTGAAATATTATTCTCACTTCCTCCATAAGAAATCATTCTTATCGGAATATGTTTTACCGCTTCAGAAACAATAGTGGCATACCCATTATTGTTTTTTCTGAAATCTCCCACAATACAAATGATAGACTGTTCATGATCAATTTCAACTGCTGAAAAGGATTCCAGCTCTTTCACAATTTCAGAAAGATAATCAGTTTGATCTATAGTAAGTGAAACAGCTACTTCAGAAGTAGTAATCATATCAATAGGTGTCTTGTAGCGCTCAAAAACTTCGAAAACCTTTCTTAAAAATCCGTAAGCCATCAACATTCGTGAAGACTGAATACGAATTGCCGTAATATTATCTTTTGCGGCAATGGCTACAATCTGATTTTGATTTGTACTTTCTCCGGAGATCAATGTCCCGGACGCACTCAAATTCATCGTATCCAGTAATCTTACGGGAACATTATATTTTCTTGCCGGGAAAACACTTTGCGGATGAAGAATTTTAGCTCCAAAATAGGATAATTCGGCAGCTTCATCAAAACTGAGTCTGGCAATAGATTTTGTATTCTGAACAAATCTGGGATCATTGTTATGGAATCCGTCAATATCTGTCCAGATCTGGATTTCTTCAACCTGTAATGCTGCTCCTAATAATGATGCCGTATAATCTGAGCCTCCTCTTTGTAAATTATCAATTTCACCTTCGGCATTTCTGCATATATACCCCTGAGTGATAAATAAGCTTTCTTCAGGGTATTCTGAAATTTTACGCCCTGCGTGCTCTCTGATATAATCAATATTGGGTTCTTTATCTTCATCAATCAGCATGAAATCAAGTGCTGATAATAGCACTGAAGGAATTTCAATTTCCTTTAAATGGAAATGGAAAAGCGTTGTTGAAATAATTTCTCCCTGAGCCAGAATAATCCGTTCTGCACTGGAGGTAAAGTTTTTATTTTTAAATTGATAAAACAGATCAAAAATTTTATCAATGAACAGTAATGCTTCTGCAATACCTTCTTCAGTTTTAAACAGTTCATTAACAAAGTTTTTATACTTATCATACATTTCATCAATGTGTTTGTAAGCAGCTTCAATATCTTTTTTCTCATACAGCTCTGATAATTTTACCAGGTCATTTGTAGTTCCTGAAACAGCTGATAAAACAACAAGATGTTGATCTGCTGCCTGAGATCTGATGATAGGTAATAACTGCTCAATTCTCCCCGGACTTCCTACTGAAGTTCCTCCAAATTTTAATACTTTCATAATAGATTTAAATTGTTAAATATTTTCCAAAAAAAAAGAGCTTGTCGTGATGACAAGCTCCTGATATGTTTTAGTTTCTAACCAAAGGAAAATGACTCACGACGTTCGACGTAAGTTCTGTTTCTTTGCTTTTTTAAGGTTAGATAAAATCACTTTCTTTTTTTGCTGGGCAAATATACACATTTTTATTAATCTCAGTCTAAAAAAATTCTTTCTTTTGGATGTACACCCAACACAACCAGTATTGTAGCTAACGATTTATGAGTCAGACCATAGAAATCCTGAACAGGTTCATATTTTCGGGAAAATCCTATTTTCTTATCTTTGCAGCAATGAATTTATTATATATCAACTGGGATGTCAATCCCGAAATCGTCAATATTTTAGGACTTCCCATAAAATATTACGGATTGCTTTTCCTTGCAGGACTTGTTTTATCATTAAATATTTTAAAAAGAATTTATAAAAAAGAAGGGCTTAGTTCACAAGCCCACGAAGCGTTATTCTCTTATGCACTGATAGGAATTTTAGTGGGTGCGAGATTGGGACATTGTCTTTTTTATGATTTTGATTATTATTCCCAGCATCCGGTAGAGATATTTCTCCCTATTCAGAAAGGACCGGATGGGTTCTACCATTTCACAGGATTTGCAGGTCTTGCCAGCCATGGCGGTGGCATAGGACTGGTTATTATGCTTCTCATCTACGCGAGAAAATATTCTATCCCGTTCATGACCGTTTTGGATGCAATAGCTATTGTACTTCCGTTGGGAGGTACTTTTATCAGGCTTGCCAATCTTATGAATTCCGAGATTATAGGAACTCCTACCGATGTTCCATGGGCTTTTATTTTCCGTCAGGTGGATGATCTTCCCAGACATCCTGCTCAACTTTATGAGGCTATCTCTTATTTTATCATTTTTATTGCTGTATACTTTATTTACAGGAAGAATATCTTTAAAATCGGAAAAGGGTTTTATTTTGGAATCAGTATTCTGTTGATCTTCATCATGAGAATCCTGATTGAGTTTATCAAAGTAGATCAGGTAGAATTCGAGCACGGGATGAGCCTGAATATGGGCCAGCTTTTGAGTATTCCATTTGTTCTTCTCGGATTATTCTTTATTATCAGAAGTATATGGGAGAAAGGAAAGATTAAAACCCCTTAATTTTCTTATTTCTTTTACCATAAAAAACTCACTGAATCCTGTTTTTCAGTGAGCTTTTTTTTGCCTGGATTTTACAATATATTATCTCGTTGTATATCCACCGTTGGCAAAGATGGTTTGTCCGGTGATCCACCATCCTTCTGTTACCAGGAATTCTACCAGAGGTGCAATATCTTTAATATCAGTAAGTCCACCCAATGCGGATGCTGATTTATGATAAGCCACTGCATCATCCGTTTCCTGTCCGTAGAAGAAAGGAGTATCCATTGGGCCGGGTGCCACTGCCGTTACGGAGATACCTCTTGCTCCGAATTCTTTGGAAGCCGCTCTTGTAAAATGCTCTACCGGTGCTTTTGCTCCTGCGTAGGTGGAATACAATCCGGTGTAAGCTGCCAGCAATGAAGTAACAATGGTACAAATCTTTCCGTGATCATTTAGTTTTTTCCCCGCTTCCTGAAGAAAGAAGTAAGCCGACTTGGAATTGACATTGAACATCGTATCATATTCAGCTTCCGTAGTTTCTGAAAATGGCTTTTTAAGTACCATTCCTACAGTATTGATCGCAATATCAATTCCTCCGAAACGGGAAATGGTCTCATCAAAAAACTTCGTGATATGATCTACTTTAGTAAGATCTCCCTGAAATAAAAATGCTTCAGCTCCTAAAGCCTGCACTTCAGCGAGTGTTTTTTCGCTTTCTGCTCTTGAACTTTCGCTGTTGTAGTGGATTGCCAGTTTTGCCCCTTTTGATGCAAAATCTCTGCTTAATAATCCGCCTAAATTTTTACCTCCTCCGGCAATTAAAACAACTTTTCCCTGTACATTTTGTGTTGACATGTTTTTATATTTAAATGTTAATGAGACAAAGATCAATAATAAAAACTGTCTCAACATGGTGAAATTTTCGGAAATTTCTATTAATTATTTTTAAACCAAAGGAAAAGTATTTATTATTATATGTAAACAATAGTTTCTAATAGAATGTTATTTACCAACCAGATACGCTTTGATACATGCCTTTTCAGTTAAACACTTTTGGATAATTCACAAACTCGCGTCGATTTTAGGCATAACATTTGATACCTTCCTCCCGTATTACGCACCACCACTTCATTTTTAATATATTTTTTTATAATCCTCAGGCTTCTGAGGATTTTTTTATACAATTATCACAACTTCCTTTATATCATTCCTGCCGAATATAAGGTGTCACTTAAAACCTTTTCTGATAATCAATCATTTAAAACCTGATTATTCATTTTATTGTTGTATATTTGTACATTATAAACCAAGTCTCTACTTTGTTTTCTGTAACGACCCGAATATTTTTTATTCAGTCTTTGCCTTTTGAGCAGCCATCTTTTTAACTTTTATTCTTCTATTAAGAACAATACTTGTCGGAATTTTAAAGCTCTGTATGATTGGGATTATCCAGGACAGAAAACATAGCCAGGCTTTATAGGGTCTAAAAACAGACCAGATTGAACTCAATAATTTATAGAAACTAAATACTAAAAATAATTTATGGCAGATTCTTTTTCTAAAAAGGAAAATTTCAAGAAAAAAATTCAAAAGCAAAAAGAAAAGGCGCTAAGACGCGAAGAACGTAAAACGAACAACAACAAAGGAGCGGAGGATGTCTTCATGTATGTAGACGAATTCGGAAGATTAACTTCTACTCCCCCTGAACAAAGACAGGAAGTAAACCTTGATGATATTCAGCTGGGTGCAGCACCTATCATTGAAGAAGATCCAAGAAAAACAGGAATTGTTACTTTCCTGAGTGAAAAAGGATATGGTTTCATTACGGAAGATAATTCCAAAGAAAACATCTTCTTCCACAATAACAACTGTACAGAGCCGGTGAAAAAAGGAAACAAAGTATCTTTCGAAAAAGAGAAATCTCCTAAAGGATTTTCCGCTGTTGAAATTCAGCTTGTTAAATAATATGTACTTATAAAGTGTTTCTGCCCTAAAAACAGATTCATTTTAAACCATACACAAAGAGACTGCCCTTCGGACAGTCTCTTTTTTTAGGGACATATAAAAAAAGTTAACTCAATTTGTAAAAAGTTAGATTCTATCGCAATATCCTGGAATTATTTTAATGATCATTACGGGAATCCGTAGAATTTGATTAAAAACACAAAAGAAGCTGCCTAAAAGACAGCTCCCTCATCGTAAAAAAAGTAAAAATTAATCCAGTTTCCCTCCCAATGCTTTAAACAGCAGGACGTTATTTCTGGTATTCTGGTGCTGAAACTGCAATAGATCAAGTTCAGCAGTCAATTTGCTTTTCTGGGAATTGATCAGCTCAAAATAATTAGCATATCCCGTAAGATAAAGATCATTGGAGACCTCTACACCACGGTCAAGAAACCCAACTTCTTCCGATTTCAATTTCAAAACACGTTCGTAGATCCTGGTCTGTTTCAGAATCGACTGAAGTTCATTAAAAGCAGTTGTAATGCTTTTCTGATAGTTTAAAAAGGCAATTTCCTGCTCTTTACTTGCTACTTTGAATTCATATTTCAACTGTCCTTTATTGAAAACAGGAACCATTAATCCTCCCAACAATTGCCCGGCCAGTGAACTTGGTTTAAAAAAAGTTTCTACAGAGAAAGAATTCAGTCCAAAACCGGCACCTAAATCAATTTTGGGGTAAAAAGCAGCTCTTGCAGCTTTCGCATCAGCCTGAGAAGCTTCCAACACATAATAATTGGCAGCCACATCCGGTCTGGAATGGATCACATTTTCTACATTAATGGTTTTATTCAAGACTTCCATATTGGTAGGCATCAGTATTGTACCACGCTTCACCTCTCCGCCGTAGCTTCCTGTTAATGTTGTGATTGCCTGTTCTACTGTCACGATTTCCACTCTTATGTGTTCAATCTCTGCCAGCCAGTTGTTATTCTGAGCTTTGAACTGCTGAACTGCCAATTCCGTAGCTTTTCCCACTTCACGCTGAGCCAGAACAATTTCAAAGGCTCTTTGCTGAAGTTTATAGTTCTTCTGATAAATGGCAAGACGGTTATCTAAAGCAACCAACTGGTAATACAGGTTGGCAATATCCGTGAAAAGCTCCACCTGTAATAATCTTAATCCTTCCGTGGAAGCAAGATATTTCTTTTGAGCCGCAATCTTCTTATTTTTCAGTTTTCCCCATGCATCAATTTCCCAGCTGCTTCTTGCGCCCAGCCAGTAATTGGGAGTAAAATCTCTGTTGATTTTCTGGTTTTCCGTTATATTGGGTGAAAGATTGGTATCATAGTTCCCCACTCCTTCCATTGTATATTTTCCATAATGATTGCCGGAAACCTCTGCTCCCACTTCAAGTGAAGGCAGCAAATCCATTTTTGACCTTTGAAGGAAACTGTTGGCTATCTCTACTCTTTGCTGAGCAATCTGAAAATCAGGATTAGCCTGAACTACTTTATCGAAAAGTTCAAGCAGGTTTGGATCTGTAAAATAAGCTTTCAGGTTGATCTGCCGGAATTCATCCGGAGATTTACTTTTGTCGGATTTAATGACTTCTTCTGGCAATTCCTGAGCTTTTTTCAGTTCCGTTACCTTGGGAACAGCACAGGAAACCAGGCTCAGTGATGCTATTCCATACAATATATTTCTATGATTTAATCTTTTCATCTTTCTTCTTATTTTCAAGTTTTGCAAAGAATATATACAGTCCCGGAATCACCACCAGTCCGAAGATAGTTCCTATCAGCATTCCTCCTGCTGCCGCTGTACCAATGGAACGGTTACCGATTGCTCCGGCTCCTGATGCAATGCATAGAGGAATAAGTCCGGCTACGAATGCAAAAGAAGTCATCAGAATCGGTCTCAGACGCTGCCTTGCTCCTTCAATAGCTGCCGGAATGATATCAAATCCCTGTTTATTTCTTGCCACGGCAAATTCTACAATCAGAATGGCATTCTTAGCCAGCAATCCGATCAGCATGACCAAAGCTACCTGTGCATAGATATTATTATCCAATCCCATTATTACCAAAGCGATATAAGAACCGAAGATTCCTGTCGGAAGACTCAATAATACCGGCATGGGAAGAAGGAAACTTTCATATTGTGCTGCTAATAAAAGATACACGAATAAAAGGCAGATCGCAAAGATATAAACGGTCTGGTTTCCTGATAAAATTTCTTCTCTTGTCATTCCGGACCATTCAATATCGAATCCTCTCGGCAAAGATTCTTTGGCCACACGTTCTACCGCTGCAATGGCATCTCCTGAACTATAACCATCAGCAGGCTCTCCGTTGATCATAGCGGATATATACATATTGTACCTGGTGAGTACTTCAGGACCGTATACTTTTTCGATGGTGATGAAGGTTGAGAAAGGAACCATTTCGCCTTTGTCATTTTTTAGATACAAATTCAAAATACTTTCAGGCGTATCTCTATGTTCCGGACTTGCCTGCACCATGACTTTGTACATCTGACTGAAACGGATAAAATTCGTTGCATAATAAGATCCCAGCATCGTTTGTAATGTCGACATTGCGTTGTCTACTGATACGCCTTTCTTCGCTGCCATATCATAATCCACATTGATCATATATTGCGGGAAAGTAGCATCGAAACTGGTAAAACTGTTCTGCAGTTCGGGAGCTTCGTTTAATTTTTTAACAAAATCCTTCGTAATTTTATCTGTATTTTCAATCGTTCCTCCGGTTCTGTCCAGCAAACGCAATTCAAAACCACTGGTATTACCAAAGCCGGGAACCGTTGGTGGCGCAAAGATTTCAATCTGTGCATCTGCAATGCTTTTCGTTTTGTCTGAAAGCTCTGCAATAAGATCATTCACTGAAATATTTCTTTCTTTCCAGTCTTTAAGGTTAATCATCGCCATACCGTAAGATGAACCTGCGATTTCTGTGACGATACTGTATCCTGCCAGTGTGGTTACGTTTTCTACTCCTTTAATTTTCTTCGCAATAACCGTTACTTCATCCAATACTTTTTCTGTTCTTTCTACTGTTGCACCCTGCGGAGTGGTAACACTTACATACACCATTCCCTGATCTTCCATTGGAATAAATCCGGTTGGCAGGAATTTACTGGTCACAAAAGTAAGTCCCACAAATAGAAACAACAGCCCGAAAGTTACTGTAGTTCTTGTGGCAAATTTTGATAAAATGCCCACATAACCATTGGTCAGTCTTTCAAATCCTGTATTGAAACTCTGGAAAGTTCTGTCGATAATGGTTTTCTTTTTATTGTGATCATGAGGTTTTAAAATAATCGCACAAAGTGCCGGAGTAAGCGTCAAGGCATTGACACCAGAAATCACAATACTGATGGCCAATGTTAATGAAAACTGACGGTAAAATACTCCCACCGGACCATCCAGGAATGCCACAGGAATAAATACGGCAGACATTACGATTGTAATCGCTACTACCGCTCCTGCAATTTCTTTGGTGGCACTGATGGTGGCATCCATCGCATTCATTCCTTCTTCCATTTTAACGTGAACCGCTTCAACGACGACAATGGCGTTATCCACCACAATTCCGATGGCCAGAACCAATGCGAACAATGTTAAAAGGTTGACAGAGAAATCCAGCATATTCATGAATGCAAAAGTTCCTACCAATGCTACGGGTACAGCCAGCACAGGAATCAATGTGGAACGCCAGTCCTGAAGGAAGATAAAGACTACGATTCCTACCAGAATAAAGGCTTCAATAAGGGTTGTTAATACCGCACTGATGGAAGCATCAAGGAATCTGGAAACATCATAAGCCATGTTATACTCCATTCCGGGAGGGAAAGAGGTGACTTTCAATTCTTCCATTTTTGCCTTTACACTTTCAATCACTTCAGATGCGTTGGAACCGGGACGCTGCTTCATCATGATCGACGCAGAAGGTCTTCCGTCTGTTTTGGAAACCATTCCGTAGTTCATCGCTCCGAATTCCACTTTAGCAATATCTTTAAGCTTTAAAATGGTTCCATCCACATCAGACCGGATGGGAACTTCTTCATATTGTTTAGGCTCAAAAAACTTTCCTTTATATTTAATCACATACTGAAGCTGGCTGGAGGTTTTACCGGATGTTTCACCTACTTTTCCTGGTGCTGCAGAAATATTCTGTTTTTGCAGGGAAGTGATTACCTCATCTGCAGAAATATTGTACGCTGCCATTTTCTGAGGATCAAGCCATACTCTCATCGAGTATTCTTTCTGTCCCATAATCTCAGCACGCCCTACTCCATCAATACGTTTCAGCTCCTGAAGGACGTTAATATCCGTAAAGTTATAGATGAACTGTTCATCCTGGCTCGGATCTGCACTGGTGATATTAAGGTACATCAGCATACTGTTCACCTCTTTTTCAGTAGTTACCCCGGCTCTGATTACCTCTTCAGGAAGCTCATCAAGAATAGTTGTTACTCTGTTCTGAACGTTTACCGCTGCTACATCAGGATCTGTTCCTACTTCAAAGAACACCTGAATAAGAGTAAGACCATCATTGGAGGTTACCGTAGACATATACGTCATCCCGGGTACTCCGTTGATCGCACGCTCCAGAGGCAGCGCTACCGCATTGGCAGACACTTCGGCGTTCGCTCCTGTATATTTTGCCGTAACGGTTACTGAAGGCGGTACAATATCGGGAAACTGGGTGATCGGCATTTTCAGTAACGCCATAATTCCCAGTAATACAAATAATATGGAAATAACCAACGAAAGAACCTTTCGTCTTATAAACATTTCTACCATAGTCAATTGATTTAAAGATTATGAAAGGTTAATACTTCTTTTTGATTTTGATAATATCACCATCTTTCAAAGACTGAGTTCCTTCATAAATGATTAAATCTCCTTTTTTAAGACCGCTTTCCACCATATAAGAATCTCTCAGGGTAGTTCCGATCTTAATATTGGTCATTTTCACTTTATTCTGTTTATCCACAACAAAAACATAGGTCTTATCCTGAATGGAGAAGGTTGATTTTTGCGGAATAAGGATCGCATTATTTTGTTGTTCGGAAATGATAAGCTTCCCTGAAGTACCATGTTTAATCAAACGGTCCGGATTCGGGAAAAGCACTTTATAACGTATGGAACCTGTGGTTCTGTCGATTTCTCCTTCAGCGGTTTTCAAAGCTCCGTTGAACTGGTAATTCACTCCGTTTGGCAGTGTCAGTTCGATCTTTTGATGATTTCCGATCTTATCGTTGGCTATAAGCTCAAAATATAAGTTTTCAGGAATGGAAAAGTAGGCATACACTTCATTCAATTGAGAGAGTGTGGTTAGCAAAGTACCGTTTTCCACCAAGCTTCCGTCTTTATGGGGAATTACATCAATCACTCCATCAAAAGGTGCTGTAATTCTTGTAAAGCTTATTTTCTGAAGAACGGTTCTCTTTTCTGCATCGGCAAATGCATGTTTTGCTTTGGCAGAGGATAATTTGGCTTTCACCATTTCCAGCTCATTGTTGGCCACAAATTTTTTGGCATGAAGACTCTGAATCTGTTTCAGTTCTACTTCTGCAATACGAACATCTGCTTCAGTCTGTTTTAATGCTGCATTGGCTTTCAGCAGTTCCATCTGAAGTTCGGCATCATTGATTTTAAATAAAGCCTGCCCCTGATGGACAAACTGCCCCTCATTTACATAGATATGCTGTATAATACCTCCGATTCTGGAACGCATTTCAACATTCTTTTTAGCCTGAATATCAGTGACAAACTGGTTGCTCACCAATGTATCTTTCTCTTTGATTTCCAGTACGGGAACTTCTTTATTTTTCTGATTGTTTTTTTCCCTGTCTTTACTGCATGACACAGCGAATAATGTTGCAAGAATGCAAATTATTACGTTTTTACAATACATTTTTAAATGTTTAAGTTATAAGATTTCCGTTAAAATGATTTGGTTTTCAAAAACTTAAACCTAGTACAGCTGGAGGAGATGGAGAAAAGATTTAACGCCACAAATAATAGAAATTGCGATCTCAGGAAGCGTAATTTTTGGAATACCTTTTAATATTCCTGAAAAATCTGCAATACCAGGATCGTTTTTTTTAACTGAATGTTTTACAATTTTAGCAGCAGCAGGCAATGCATGCGTATTCATATCTGCCTCTTCGTAAACATCCAGAACGTGAATATTGGTAACAGGAGGAACTTGAGGGATATTTCTCAATGATTTTTCCGCCCAATTCGAATTGAAAAGGGAAAAAACCAGTAGGATATAAAATAAGAAAAATGACCTCAGACCTGCCATGTCAATCAGAATACTTTAGTTTTTCAGTAAAAACGATAGTTGTGCAAAATTAGGGATTTTTAACGGAAAATCCGGCCATTGAACTGTTAAAAAAACTTAAACAATGGATGAATAATCTTATTTATTCGTATTGGGATTCCTACGGAATGACAAATAGAACGCGAAGTCTATTCATGCAGTCTGTTATTCCGTAGGAATCTAATTGGAATCGTTAAAAGTTTAGGCTAAAGTCAATGAAATTTGGGGTATCGTTTTTAAACGGACTCCCTTCGGCTATGATCAGGATAATAACCTGTTTCTATTGAATATCTAGAACAGTTTACTCAATATTCTGAAGCGGTAATCAAAGATATGTTCCAGTTTCTTTCTGACGAAAAGGCGATGGGCAATTTCTCCTAAAAATCCCATGGGAAGTTCATAATCTATGGTGTCTCTCATCAGAACACCTTCTTCATTGGGAATAAATTCATGATGGTGGTTCCAGAGTTTGTACGGACCTTTTTTCTGAAAATCAATAAAGCTTTTCTGGTAATCAACATGGGTGATCTCGGTCTGCCATTTCATTTTAATACCGAATAGCGGAGAAACATAATAATCAATGATCATTCCTTCATAGATTTCATCATCTTCCATTTCCGTCAATACAATGAACCCCATATCTTTCGGGGTAATTTCTGAAAGATTATTGGCTGAGGAAAAGAATTTCCAGGCGGTTTCTATATCACAATTGAGCTGTTGTTCACGGAAAAGGGTATGTTTCATAAAACGGAATCAATTAACCTAAATACTATGAAACAAAGGTATAACAAAGATTTAATTATAGATCCACATCAGGACAGGTTTTCCTGATTTCTGAATCATCGGATCTATTTCCCTCATTGCATTGTTGGAAACGGTTGGGCAGCCCCATCCTTCGGGCGAACCCTTGGGGAACACCTCTTCGTCACTCATCAGATTCCAGGAATGAAAGACAATAAATCTTTTTAAAGCATTACTATTGGTTTCTTCAAGGCCGTGCATCAGGTATTTTATATTGATTCCCCAATCGCTGTAGCCTCTTCCTTCCAGTTTATATTTTCCCAGAGATGAAAGGTGGCTTCCGTCTTCATTACTGAATCCGGGATTTGCTTTAGAATCATCTTTACTCCATGAATAGGAACCGCAGCCATGTCCTACGAGATATTTCTTTGCGATTTTATTGCTTTTAAAATCCCAAACGAAAAAACGGTTAACACCAGAATGAAGGCTCATATCAATGAGAATACAGAAATCTTTGTTAAGATTCTTTGAAGCACAGAATTTCAAGGCTTCGTCTGCTTTTAATTGTAATTTAGAAAGATCTGCTTCAGGTTTCTTTTCTGCAACTACTGATGTTTCTACCGATCTTATTGTATTATTTTTTCTCTCCTGTGAACATGAACACATCCAAAAGATGGTGAAAAACAAAAAAATCCTTTTCATATTTTATTTATAATGCTGAAAGATTCCGAAATCAGACGGTGTCCAAAGGGCGGCTTTCTGTCCTGCGGCTTTTAAAGCGTTATTGGACCAGGTATTGCAGGTATAAAGAAAGCTGTAAGTTCCTTTCGCATCGTAAAAGGCATCATTATCACCATATACAGCATTGGTAGGGATCAGCATGAAATTTCCGTTCTGGTCTCTGTCAAATTTATCTTCTACATATTTCACAAGATTTTCGTACTGGCTTCTGCTGATCATAATCATTTTACAGTCGTCACCTTCTTTCATTGTATTATAATAAGTACAGTGCATCGCAGAATCATTTAGCCAGAATGCTGCTTTCACGGCTGTAGAAAATTTCAGGTCTGCCCATGTAGGAGTATCAAGATAAAACCCTTTGTCTCCCCATCCTATTCCTATATACTGATAGTCTGTTTTTTTTGATTTAGTATTTCCGAAAGGAATTTTCTGACTCCAGTCATGAAGGTCATTTTTCACCGGCATTACTATATCAGTATGCACTCCGTTGGTATAAATATAAATAGGGATTTCTTTCTTCTGTCCGTCATCTTTTGCAGAAACGGGAATATAGGGAATCAGCAGTCCAAGGATGACATAAATAATCACAATTCCTAAAATAATTCCTATCACTTTCAGGAGATACAGTAATACAGTTTTCACAGTCATGTTTTAATAAAATTTAATCTACAATTTTTAGTAAAAGTATTTGTTTTAATCGAAAAATTAGCTATATTTAGTTACGAAACATTCACAAATATGCGTAAAAATACTAAATCCCAAAAAAGATTTAAAGTAAGAGTAAAAACTGCTCCTAAAAGAATACAAAAAAAACGTTGATTTTCTGTGAGATTTTAATCTCCTGAAAATCTTTTTTTCTTTATAGGAAAGGCTTTTCAAGAAACTTATTGATGTAAATCTTCACCTCCTTAAAGCGAAAAATTTGAGGAATGGTCAATTATCAGCTCTGGTTTGGAACTTCAAAAAATTCCAAATGAGGGATTGTCACCGAAAGTTTAGGGAAAAATCAGTCTGAAGACTTCTGTAAAAACTCAATATTTCTCTTAAGTCCTGCAAATTTGGTGCGTTTTACGGGGGACTTTCTGAAGATTTCGGAGAAAATTTCCTGGGTAAGTTCTTTCCATTCTCCTTTTTTGAAATTTTTCAAAGCTTCATTGGGCTGGAAACGGCTCTGTTTGTTAGGAGCGGAAAAACGGTTCCATGGGCAAACATCCTGACAGATATCGCAGCCGAACATCCAGTCTTCCATTTTATCTTTAAAATAATCCGGAATTTCATTCTTGAGCTCTATGGTTGCATAAGAAATGCACCGGCTTCCATCTATAATTTTTTCAGAAACGATGGCATCTGTGGGACAGGCATCAATACATTTCCTGCAGCTTCCGCAATGATCTGTAGTGGCGTGATCAGGAATCAGCTCCAGATCACAGATAATTTCGGCCAGAAAATAAAAAGAACCGCTTTGTTTGGTAATAAGGTTGGCATTTTTTCCTACCCAGCCTATTCCCGACTTTTTAGCCCAGGCTCTTTCCAAAACCGGTGCAGAATCTACAAAAACACGAAATCCGAATTCGCCTATTTCTTCCTGCAGCTCTGCAACCAATTCACGAAGTATTTCTTTGATTACTTCATGATAGTCTTCTGCATAAGCATATTTTGAGATTTTAAAATTCTCCAGCGTTGAAATCTTTTCTTCAGGAAAATAATTATAGGAAAGTGAAATCACAGATTTTGAACCTTCTACCAGGAGTCTTGGATCAAGTCTTTTATCGAAATGATTTTCCATATACTTCATTTCGCCATTATAATTATTCTTCAGCCATTTTTCCAGATGAGGAGCTTCTTCCTCCAGAAAATCAGCTTTCGAAATGCCACAACTCTGAAATCCAAAACTTTTTGCCTTGGACTTTATCTGTTGGGAATATTTTTCAGCGTCTGCATTCATTAATTTCACACTGCAAAATTAAGATTATTTTATCAATGTTCTGATTTCTGCCAAAGTACATCCCACTGATGGTTCTTTTCTGAAAAAATTATATTTTCATTAGGAATTTTTTCAAAAAAAAAATACGTAATTTCGTTTCTAAATTAATGTTTAAACCAACAATTATGTCTTTAATAGAAGTAATACAATCAGGAAACTATGAATTAATCGACGTTCGCGAGCCAATGGAGCTTGAAATGGACGGTAATATAGATGGTGCTAAGAATATTCCTCTAGGTGAAGTGGAAGACAGACAGGATGAGATCTTATCTGTTGAAAAACCAGTAATCTTATTCTGCAGAAGTGGAAACAGAAGCGGAAAGGCTTTGGATTATCTTAACGCTCAAGGATTAAAGAACGGTTATAACGGCGGAGGCTGGGCTGAGCTGAAGGCTGTTCTGGAAGCAAATCAGGGAACTTTTTAAAAGTTCCTTTTTTTATATCTTATTTCTATGAATCTGAAAAATCAATTTGAAGCACTTTGTTCTCCTTTCACGGAAAACAAACAGCTGATCAACAGCCTGTGGAACGAGATTGAAACCCAATATTCTGAAAAAGGCAGACATTACCACAATCTTCTTCATCTTGACAATATGTTTAAAGAATTTGAAGATGTGAAAGGTAACATTTCAGATTTCACAGCGATTTCTTTCTCCGTGTTTTATCATGATATTATCTATGATGCTTCTTCAAAATCCAATGAGGAGAAAAGTGCTGCCAAAGCTGAGAAAAGGCTTGCCGAACTTCATATAGATAAACATAAAATTTCAATCATTTCTGCACAGATTCTGGCAACAAAATCACATCAGCAGTCTGATAGTGAGGAAACGAATTATCTTCTCGATACTGATCTTTCTATTCTGGGCAAAGATTTTAAAACCTATCTGGAATATACTCAGAACATCAGAAAAGAGTATTCTATTTATCCCGATTTTCTTTATAAACCTGGACGAAAAAAAGTACTCAAACATTTTCTGGAGCTTGAAAGTATCTTTAAAACAGAGTATTTTAAGGAAAAATATGAAAACCAGGCAAAGGAAAATATTGCAGCTGAACTTCTGTTATTAAAATAAAAATAGATCAATCTGTTATTTAACAAAACAAAGACACCCGGTAATAGATGCCTTGTTTGATATTGCATATTAGAAATATTTGCTGATAAATCCGGTCGCTTTCTCCAACACAAGCTCAGGCAATTCTTTATGAGGTGTGTGTCCTACTCCGGGGATGATATATTTTTCTGCACTTCCACTCACTTGTGTAACCGTTTTTTCTACCTGATCTAAAGTTCCGTATTCATCAGCTTCTCCCTGAATAAATAACAATGGCGCTTTAATATCTTTCAACAGATATTCAATATTCCAGGTTCTGTAATCTTCGCGCGTCCAGGTTTCTGTCCAGGCTCTGAAAAGCATTTCTACTTTATCACCATGGTATTTCTGTAAACGCTGAGGAAGATTGGTCGTTTTATAAGCTTCCCAGGCATCATAAACTCCTTTTAAAGTTACCTCCTCCACAAAAATATGACCAGCTTCACAGATAACGGCTTCTACTCTTTCAGGATATTTTGAAGCGGTAATTAAGGCTATTGTTCCTCCATCACTGTGTCCAAAGAGAATTGCATTATCAATGTTCATTTCGATCAATAAATTATTTAACAAATCTGCTTCCAGCTCCATATAATTTACGGGTCTTTCATGAGTAAGCATGGGAAAAGATTTCCCATAACCTAAACGGTCATACGCAAGGGTACTGCATTGTGCTGCTTCTGATAGTTTAGCAGGAAATTCTCTCCAAAGCTGTACTGATCCTAATGAATCATGCAGAAATATAATTGTAGGTCTGCCTTCAAATTGATTATTGTGTTCAATATATAATTTTTGTCCCTTTACATCAATTATTCTTCCTTCCATCAAATAAAATTATATTAAAAAACAGGCATTTTTGTTGCTTCAAATTCTTTTAAAAGGTGACTGAAAACAGTTTCCACCGGAAGGATTTCATCAATTAAGGCAGAAACCTGACCTATTTCCAGCTCTCCATCTTCCATATCTCCTTCAAACATTCCTTTTTTTGCTCTGGCTCTTCCTAATGAGGCAATTAAGGCATCTTTATTTCTTCCGTTTACATAGATATCCTCCAGTTCATTGAAGAATTTATTTTTAACCATTCTTACAGGTGCCAGTTCTTTTAAAGTAAGGTGTGTATCTCCTTCCTGTAATTCTGTGATTTTCTTTTTCCAGTTCTCATGAGCACTTGCTTCGGTGGTAGCCGCAAAACGGGAACCGATCTGTACTCCATCTGCACCAAGAATCATTGCAGCTTTAATCTGTGAACCTAAAGCAATTCCACCTGCTGCAATTAAGGGTTTAGAAATATGTTTTTTTACATTAGGAATAAGACAGAATGTAGTTGTTTCATCTCTTCCGTTGTGGCCTCCTGCTTCAAAACCTTCTGCAACAATGGCATCAACTCCCGCGTCTTCGCATTTTACAGCAAATTTGGTAGAGGATACTACATGGGCTACTTTTATACCTTCTTTCTGCAGCGTTTCCGTATAGGTTTTCGGGTTACCTGCTGACGTAAATACAATTTTCACTCCTTCTTCAAGGATGATCTGAATGATTTCCTCAATATTAGGATATAACATCGGTACATTTACCCCAAATGGTTGATCTGTTGCCAGTTTACACTTCCTGATATTTTCTCTCAGGATATCAGGATACATGCTTCCTGCTCCTATTATTCCTAATCCTCCACAGTTGGAAACTGCAGAAGCAAGTCTCCATCCTGAATGCCAGATCATCCCTGCCTGGATAATCGGATATTTAATATTAAAAAGGTGTGAAATTCTATTGTGTGTTCCCTCCATGTCATGAATTTTTTTTGCAGCGTTAAAATCTATAAAATTGCTCATGCGTAAAAATACTAAAAACAATGGTTTTCCGGGAAATATATGTCAATATTTTCCATCATGGGTTTTCGTCTTTATAAAGTTTGATGATAAAAAAAACCTTCAGAAATTCTGAAGGTTTTAATTTTATTTTGTTATGGACTGTTTCTTCCAGTTAGACTTAAAGTTACAAGTGTCGTAACGTCCGTCAATTGAAATAAAGGTTGTCGGCAACTTGGAGTTGACAAACTTTTCAACCATTTCACTTTTCTTTTTATTCAGCGCCATTTGCTTGATTCTGCTGAAGTCTGTTTCCAGGGTAATCTGGTGAGAAGGAATCACATCTTCCACTTTGATGATCTTGATTTGTTTTCTCTTGTTCTCTTCATCTTCAAAAGCAGTAGTGATATCGCCTTTGTTTAATCCTGCCAATTCGTAGCTGATTGTTCCGGGGATACTTTCTCTTTCAATTTTATCTGAACCATCAGCTCCGGGAATGATCCCTGCGTTGAATTTTGTTCTTTTATCATCTGAGAATTTAAAAGCCGCATCTTTGAATGTTATTTTGCCATCCATAATAAGCCCTCTGATACTGTCTAATTTTGCTTTTGCAGTTTTGATCTCATCATCAGTAGGAACAGCTTTCAACAAGATATGTCTTGCATCATATACTTTACCAGATCTTTTTACCAACTGAATAATGTGGAATCCGAATTCAGATTCAATAGGATCTGAGATTTCATTTTCCTGAAGGTTAAGTGCAGCAGCTTCGAATGGCTTCACCATCTGCCCTTTATTGATATTCTTATATAATCCTCCGTTGGCAGCTGATCCTTCATCTTCAGAATAGATTCTTGCCTGGCTTTCGAAAGTTTCACCTCCGATAATATCCTGCTTGATTTTTTTCAGTCTGTTGATAAGGTCTTGTTTGTGAGCTTCTGTAAGTGACGGATAGATCATAATCTGAGCTAAAGTAACCTCATCTTTTACCTGTGGCAGCTGTGTTTTATACATATTGTAGAAATCAGTTACCTCATTTGGGGTTACGTCTGCTTTATCAGTAACTCTCTGGTATTTTGCCTGTCCGTAATACTGGTCTGTATCTATTTTCTCAATAGCATTTTTCAGTTCATAAGCATTTCTGAACTTATAGGCTGCAAGCATTGTTTTTTCATCCGGAAACTGAGAAAGCATCTGACGGTATTTTGCATTAGCCTGTTCTTTGATGGCTGCAGAACGGTTCTCAATTAAGGTATCCTTTTTTGCTTCGTATACAAGAAGCTTATTGCTGATAAGGTTTTCCAGGAACTCACATTTATCCGTGTTGGCAGCTCCCTGCTGTTTACCATAATTCATCTGCTCGATTACATCAGATTCCAATACAATCTCATCCCCGATAACAGCTGCAATACCATCCACCAAATCTCCTTGTTTTAGCTGGGCATTCATCATATTTGAAGAGAATATCATGATGAAAATCCCAAGAAGAAAAGTGATTTTTAGTTTATTTGTCATTTTACTATTTTAACAAGTTGCAAATTTAGAATTCTTAACGAATTTCCTTCAATTTTTTATTATAAATATTTCTTAAAAAGACTTATTTATTGCAGTTCAACATCAAATGTTGTTAATTCTTTGAATTGTCTCAATCTGCTGAACATATCCGCTTCGTTTACTTCTTCTATTCTTTCTGTTCCGAATTTCTCTACGGTGAATGAAGCCATTGCAGATCCTACGATAAGGGCAGACTTCATCGTTTCGAAATCAATTTTCTCTTTTTTAGCAAGATAGGCCGCAAAACCTCCTGCGAAAGTATCTCCGGCTCCTGTAGGATCGAAAACGTCTTCTAGAGGAAGTGCCGGGATAGCAAATACTTTATTGTCATGGAAAAGTAAAGCTCCGTGTTCTCCTTTTTTAATAATTACATATTCAGGGCCCATTGTGTGGATCTTTTTCGCCGCTTTTACCAAAGAGTATTCTCCTGAAAGCTGTCTTGCCTCTTCATCATTAATGGTAATTACATCTGTTTTTGCAATCATATCCATTAAGATATCCCAAGCAGAATCCATCCAGAAGTTCATGGTATCAAGGATAACCAGTTTAGGACGGTTGTTCATTTTTTCAAGTACAGATAACTGAACTCCAGGGTGTAGGTTTCCAAGTAGTAAAATTTCGGCATCCTGCATTGAATCCGGGATTTTCGGATCAAAGTTTTCCAGTACATTTACTTCTGTAGCCAGAGTATCTCTTGTATTCAGATCGTTGTGGTATTTTCCGGACCAGAAGAATGTTTTTCCTTCTTTCACGATTTCAATTCCTTCGATGTTTACACCTCTGTCTGTGAACATGTCAAGATGTTCCTGTGGAAAGTCTCCTCCTACTACAGAAACAATTCCGGATTTAACGCCTAAAATTGATGAAGTAATTCCGATATAAGTGGCTGCACCTCCTAAAATTTTGTCCGTTTTACCAAATGGTGTTTCAATTGCATCAAATGCAACACTTCCTACAACTAAAAGTTTCATATATTTTTCAATGTATATTAAAAGTAATTATTTTTTCCATTCAAAAGTGTCCAGCAGATGTTTCATATCATTTTTGATATAGTTTACTGCAGGGGCAAGAGAGTCCGGTTTCGGTCTCGTATTAAAGTATAAATAAGCAGTCACGAAGTGTTTCGTACTGTCTGTAACGTAAAACTGAAGATTGGAAGCGCTTTGCCCTTTCAGTTCATAGAAGTTCCCGTATACTTTTTTTTCAGGGTATTCGAAGGATTTTGTATCTATGGAACTGGCTTTAATGGTATGCTCATATACCATTTTCTCAGCTTCCTTAATATGGTCAGCAAAGTCGTTCTGTATCGGATAATAGGTAACAAATAGCTTAGCTTTCATTTTAGGATAATTCAGATAGAACCAGCAAGGTTTTTTGGCTGGCGCTATGGAAGCAAAGTCCGAATACTCAAAGGTATAGGCGCAATTGTTTTCAAACTTCTGGTATTTCGGTGCAGGATATTCAAGACGCAATTCTCCATAAGGTTTTGGTGAAGGGTCTTTTCCACATGAAATCAAAAGCAGCGATACAAAAATAAAAATGACTTTTTTAATCATTTTGCAAAAGTACAAATTAGATTTCAGATTTCAGAAGACAAATTTCAGTCTTTCAGAGCGTTTTGAATGTAAATTTCCAAAGGCTTCGGAAAGGATTTTTCATGAGAGCCTTCAAGATCTGTAATCAGGTATTGATTTTCAGCAATAAAATCATTCCATTGTTTTTCTGAAGTAACCTCAACATTCCAAATCTCAATGCTTAAATTCTTATGAGTCAGTTTATGGGTAACCGTTTTTGAGCCTGTAATGAAGGATTCCATATCCGAAGGAATAGCTGTCGGAAATTCAAATAATTTCTTCCAAATGAAGTCATCTGCTCTCTGACGGATCAGAAACTGTCCGTTTCTGTGAACAAAATAATAGGTTAAAGCAAGATCTTCTGCTTTTACTTTTTTGGTTTTTACAGGATAATCTGAAATTTTCTGCATAGAAAATGCCAGGCAGTCTTCATTTAAAGGGCATTCTCCACACAATGGATTTTTGGGTTTACAGATTTCCGAGCCGATATCCATCATAGCCTGATTAAAATCTCCTACATTCTCAGGCATCACCAAAGCGGCCAATTCAGAAAAATAGGTAAATGCTCTTGAATTTGAAATATCAAAATCATCAGCAAAAAGACGGCTCAGAACACGGTAGAAATTCCCGTCAACAGCAGGCATTTTTCCACCGAAGCAGATGCTTGAAACAGCTGCAGCTGTATATTTTCCTACTCCTTTCAGTTTTAAAATCTCTTCGTATTGGTGAGGAAAGACACCCTGATAATCATTCATGATCTGCTGGGCGGCTTTATGAATATTGATGGCTCTTGAATAATAACCCAACCCTTTCCAATACAATAAAACTTCGTTTTCTTCAGCCTCTGCCAGCGTTTTTACATCGGGAAATCTTTTAATGAAATTATTATAATGATTCAATCCCTGGTTGATTTTCGTCTGCTGAAATACGATTTCACAGATCCAGATTTTGTACGGATCTTTTGTCTGCCTGAAAGGCAGATCTCTTGCATTATTTTTATACCATTTCAGGATTTTGCTGCCAACGTGTAGAAAATCTGAAGCTGTTTTATTTTTTTCCAAAAATCAATCTTATTTTAAATCACTGAAGAGATGATTTTCTCTTCATCCTGAACATTATTTTCAATGCTGCAAAGATAGTTTTATTTTATTTTTTACCTGTTTTGATTTTGAAAGAGATTTTTTGTTTCTGTTACATGAAAAATAGATTTATGGAGAAAATGTTCTGATTATGAATCCGTTATTGTATATATTTTTTTACTCTTATCTCTTTCTAATTACTTGAATATATCTGATCATAAAGTTAAAAAAGGATTTCATCAGTTGCTAATCATATTTTATGTATTATAAATTATTTTTTCTTTAGCTCCTGCTGTTCCGAAGAAATATCCCAGGTAGTATTAGAATTAAGCTTATATTTATTTATATTAACATGACAACATCCTATAATACTTTGTGTTGTAATTGTTTTGTTTGTTACATCAATATTTTCTGCTAAAATTCCATATTGTAAAGGGAAAGATGCTACAGCAGAAAAATTTCCATTTTTATCTTGAAGATAATATTCATATAACTTTTCGACACCTCCCTGATCCCAAACAATTGCAAAATCTTCTAAACCATCAAAATTAAAATCTTTTACAAAAAAGTTGGTACACGGCAAATCACTATAAGTTGTCCATGAATTTGGTTCATAATGAATCTCCTGCAATTTTCCATTCTTTTTATTTGTTATAATAATCCACGCGGAAGTTGGATATTTTTGTTCCTTCTCATTTTTATATTCTTCGGCTTCTAAAATAAATTTATACTTATTTGACAGGTTTTTGAACTCACATGATTTAGTGTTTGAATGACAAGTTTTATTTGTGGGTTTTCCTTTTTGTTTTGAAACATGAATGTTTTTATTAATTTCAGCAGCAAACTCTCTAAAAGAATCTTGCGCACCAGGCATAAGATTGCTTAGAATGTTTTCATTCTTCCCTTCAATAGTTATTTTTTCAATTTCTTTATTTTTATCGTAGGAAAAAAGATAAGTTTCATAATAGCTATCTGATAGCTTATCGTCAGTATGCATTTCTACTTTGAATTTAACTTTTATTGAAGTATCATCATTCTGTAGAATATTTTCAGCAGTATAAGTCAATGCACAACCGGAACCACAACTAATAACAAAAGATTTATCAATTTCTACATTTGTCTTTTGAGAATTTGAAATGTTTTGTGTTTGTTTTGGATTTTCTATTTTCATTTTGCTGCTAAAGAAAGAAAAAAATATTAATACTAAGATCAAAGCGTATTTCATGACTTTTGTATTATTCAGGACATTTTATGAGACTTGCTGGAACATTATGTTCTTTAATGAAAGGATTTTCGGTTTGTATATTTTTTTTAGCTTTTTTACTATAAAAACCAAACCATGTTAAGTTTATTTTAGATTCATCAATTATTTGAATATGACCAACGGCCTTTTTATTGTCTAAATTTTCCCAGTTTTGCATTTCATCAGGAAGTGGGATGATTGAAGGAAAGTCGGTAAAGTAAAATTCATATTTATTATTACTCACTTTTTTTAATTGAGCATTCATTGAAAACCTTCCAGGTATTGTAAATTGTATATTGTTAATGTTTGTTTTAATACTCATGAATTTATCAGCTTTACAATCTGTTGCCCAAATGGAAGATTTAGGAATTGTTATAGAATCTTTTATTACTATTGATGGTTGATTTTCAATTTGATGAATAAGATCTGGAAAGTTTTTTATGAAAAAATTATTATCTGCAAAAGGTGGTAAAATTGATACTTTTAGACTTTTTAAAAAATCCCATTTCTTTGTTTTTAAATTATAAAGGTATAAGTCAGCAATACTTTCTTCTTTTATATTAATACTTTCTTCTGTGCAGCCCGAAGATGTATCTAAGTATTTTTTTGTTATTTGAAAACAAAAAGTATTATATAAGTCATACTTACCATTTAAAAGCTTAGAAACAATTTTATTTTCAGTTTCCCAATCATCATATTCATATTTGTTTTCCTTAAAATATTGATCTTTCCAAAAAGAAATGAGTGTTTTATCCTTGGGAATGAAATGAACAGAGAAATAACCTTCTTTTTCACAATCTAAATAATTGTAATGTGGATGGTCAGCTGGTGTTGATTCATCAACAGACATTGAATATCTTTTGAAATATTTCTTATTAAGAAAATCAACCTGAGTGATTTCTTTATTAATGACTTTAGTCGTTATATTTTTTTCTTTTGCATCATTTTTACATGATACTAATAAACATAAAAAACTTATTATTGTTACTATACTATTTAATTGGATTACCATTTTTATCAAATTTTGTTTTCATATAATCTTCTGCTTTTACTCTGTATGATCCTAGGTCACGGAAATTATGGTATCCATCACCTTTTGTTGCTGCTTCAATGTGACAATGCCAGTATTTCTTGTTAATTCCAGAGCCTTTTACTCCATTTAGAAATTCACTGCTTGAAGCATTTCCTGTCGATCCTGATTGGGCTATTTTTTGGCCATGTTTTACTTTTTCCCCTTTTTTAACATATATTTTATTAAGATGACAATATAAGATAAATACAGTTTTCCCATCTTTATCTTTAGATTTTATCATTAAAGTATTACCTAAACTTTTATATCTATATTCGTTCGTCTTAAAAGTATTTACTATAGCTGTAACTTCGCCACACATTAGAGAATGTACATCTTTATATGTTGGACCTGAAAGAATATCTATTCCTTTATGCCCTCTTGCAGAATTATATCCAAATCTATTATTATTTTTTCCTCCATTATCTGAACTTATCTCGGGATTTTCCCATACATCAGCATAATGAAAACATTGTGAACAATCTTCCGGACATTCATTTTTAGATTGAGGTTCTTTATTATCATTTGATTCACAACATTCATATCCAAATTCTTTTAAAAAACCTTTTTTTAAATGTAATTCTTTACTTGGTTCAATTAATTCTTCTTTAAGGTTTTTCTCGTAAATGGCCTTTACCATATCAAAAGTATATGATGAACTTTGTTGCCCATATGGGGAGTCTGGTAAACTTGCCCAACATAAACTAGAAATAAGAGCAGCTTTTTTAATATCATTATCAATAATCATTTGGATGATATCTCCTTGTTTTCCTTTAAATCTTCTTCTCCATTCTTTTAATTTTTCTTCTTTTATTGTATCACGAATCTTCTTTTTCTTATCTTTCCACACAACAGGATTATAGAAGCTATCCGAACGGTCCTGGATATAATTGTGCTTCATAATTACTAAGCAGAATTTATCTTGAGATTCTTGATCAAAGCTAGTGATATTATATTTTTTTGAGTAGTCCAACTTTTCAGAATAATGCCAGTTTTTATTTTTGTCCTGATAATATCCTGTCAAATTTTTCCATGTATCCGTCATTATTTGATATGCACCTGCAGCTGAAGATGAATATTTACCAGATGTAATTACTTCTTCAGGATGTTTGCTTAGATCTGAGAACTGTTTCCCACTATATTGAGTTGTGTAACCATTTTCTGTATCTGTACCTTCTTTTACTCTTAACATTCTGATAAATGCTCTTACTCTTGCTTCGCATTCACACACTTTTTCATCTTTTGATTTATTAGAAGGCTGTGTCTTATCCACCCCCGCCGCACTCTTCACCTTCTCCACCTGCATCAGTCCTTCCGAATTTACCCCAAATTTCTGAGATTCCGCAGAAAGATCTTTGGAGATAATTTCGATGAAATAATTTTGTTTATCCGAATGCGAATTGCCGATAGAAGAGCCTGTTCCTTTTTGAAAAATATCTTGGGTAATGACAAACCCTGAAGTGTCGCATATATCTGCGGGTATTTTAATCATTCTGCTTCGGTAAACTTCATCGTGGAATACCGGGTCAGATTCCCAGATGACATATTGGATGTGTTTTCCCACCATATTTTTGGAGTGAATTCTTACCCTCACTTTATCACCTACCGCTACTTTGGAAAGCTCTTTTCCGGTATCATCTATGAAAACGGCTTCTATAATATTGCCTTTTGGATCCGGTTGTTTCGGTGCGTCTCCTTGTCCGGCCGGAAATTTTGGCGTGTGTTTCTCAGGCTGTGGCTTAGGTTTGGGGTGATTTTGGGGCTGTCCTTTATCATCCGGATTGGCCACCTCTACATTCACCTGGCTGACTCCCTGAATTTTCCCGGAGTAAGTGGCCGTAACATAATACTCATGATTTGCGCCTTCATTTCTGTCACCTTTCATCAGAAACTGATTGGCCATCTTACAAAGGATTTTTTCATCAGACATCAGAGGAATGGAGACTTCCGCAATTCCTTTTTCATTAACCCGGGCCTTGTAGCTGCGTGTGTGACGGTTGTTTTTGTTGATGCTGGCATCGTGGCCTTTTCCAGGCGCGTCATCTTCCCAAAGGTGAAACTCAATTTCTTTATTAAACATCGCAATGCAATGAGCCTGCGCAATAAGAGTATCATAATAACTGGCTTTATTAAAGTCTTTTGCTCCTCTGTTGAAAAGTATTACTTTATCAATCTTCGGGACTTTGCTACTGGTAGGAATAATGGTAAGACTTCCAGCCAGTTCTTTGATATCAGGAAGTCCCGGTAAAACACCTTTTTTATTCTCATAGACTTTCATTTGAAATTCTATTCCCAGTGCTATTTCTCCAAACTTGTACGTTACCTTTTCACCAGTTTTAGGTGTCCCGGTGATATCTTTCCAACTTCTGTTCTTTTGTCTCTTATAAATATACCATTCATATTCACCCTTCAGTCCGAATGAAAGTCCTGAAGGTTGTATTTCGTAGGAGTATGTTGTTCCTACCTGAGGACTTTGCTCCCCGGTAATATTTCCTGTCATGGCTACTATAATTTATAAATAACTTCCGGCTGGAAACTATTTTGACAGATATTACTTTTCTGAGCTAATTGTAGGAGAGAATGAAGGGATATACCCTCATATAGGATTACATTTTTTTTCATCGTGTTTTTGTGTTGGTTCAAAAACAAAAATAAAAAAAATCATAATACAGTGATATAAAAAGACTTGAATTTAAAGTTAATTTATCTCAACAGAATACACCGGAGCCGCTTTTAACCATTGATATTTAAGGTTCCTGTCTTTGGCTATAAAACGGTATCCTTCAAGTTTCTTCAGATAAACATACATAGAATCCGTGTTCTTTATTTTTAATTTGTATTGAGATAAAAACAGCATTGGCATTTCTACTGTAGAATCTCTTACCGTTTTCAATACTTTCCCAGATTTTACTTTATAGAGAAAGAATGATTTTCCACGGCCTTTTGAACTGTCTGCCAGTTTTACATCTGAACTTGCAATAACGAGTTCACTGCCATCAAAGCATTCATCTCTATTCATGATGTATGCTTTTCCTTCCTGGCGTTCCTGTGCGAAAAGATCATTTTCGTAAGTGCCTGGACTTTGGTATTTTTTTTCACAGCTTATCAAAAGAATCATTAATAAAATTGGTAAACCAATGATAAGCTTCTTATTCATATTCAATTTCATAGGTGTTGGTTGAAAAAAAACCGATGTAATATTGCATCGGTTTTTGTTATATAAAGTATGTTGATGTTACTCCTGAGTATATTCTGCATCCCATTCGTTGCCATCATCTCCTTTATGTCCGTCCAATTTAATAACGAAACTTTTTGTAGGAAAATAAGGCGTCATCCGGATATCCAGCCATACTCTGTCTTTGTTTACTCTATCCTGCTCGAAACGAACAATTTTGAATTTCTCGATTAATTTGTCCGGCCCTTTGATATTGTCAAGGAACGTTACAATTTGTCTTCTCAAATCATCCTCGTTCTTAGCATTCCAGTTTTCGAAGGCTCTCCTGTTAAGGAAATCAAGTAATACTTTGGTTACGTAGTCGAATACACGAACTACGGAATACGTCTGAAGACCGATATTGTCTCCTGTAAATAAGGTCTTCGCTGAGAAAGCCATAATTTTTCCGTACTCGTTAACCATTGGTACAAGACCCATTTTTTCCAGCTGAGAAATTTCACTTTTCTTCAATTCGAATTTTACAGCGTCTACTTCGTTAATGTTACCGTGCTTTTTACCTGCTGCCACCTGAGACATCAGTGTTTTATGGATTTTTCCTGCTAATGAAGTGGAAGGTGGAAGTTCTACGTTCTCTTCTTCTCCTACTTCTTCAGCTTTACCACGTCCTACCAGCCAGTTACACGTCATAATAACGTTACTTCTGTGAAGTTCGCCTCCGGTAAGGTTGGCAGAGTGGAATAAATCTACCACGTCATCCGGCTTATCAAGGTTGGCGAAGTCTGTAACCATCATTACTTTGTTTTCGTTACAGATTTTTGCCCATTTCTCGATGACCTTGTTTGACCCTAAATATCCTGGAATTGCAAGGATTGAGTAGTTATCTCTAAGGTCAAGACGATCGTAATAGTTTTTGAACTCTTCTGAAATAGCATCAATGAACAATGGATTATCCAGATCTGAAACCTGTTCAAGGCTTGCATTGACGATGCTTACATTATCCACTTTGTCCAATTCCGTATTTTTGTAGAATTGCGCTACTGTTCTGTAGTTGGTTTCCAGCAAACGAACGGCATCCAGTGTATTTTTTAAGTTTGTTTTTAAGTTCTGATCGGCCTGTTGTGCTTTACTTTTGCATGTATCTGCCATTTTATCTGCAGATTCATTCCCCTCTAAAAGGTTTATCCAAAGATTGATCTTCTGAAGAAGCTCTTTCCTTTCGTCTGCTTTATTGCTGTCATTCAGGAAGATTTCTTTTCTTGCCTTTCTTGTTGGGTTCATATTGGCGATACCGTCTACAACGGATTCAACAAAGCCAAAACCTCCTATTTTATTGAGCTCTGCAAGCGGGTTGCCTTTCGGCTGCCCTGAGTGCTGCTGCCCCTGCTGCTGGCTTTCTTGTGCCTGTAATTTGCTATCCATGATTTAATGTAGTCTTTAATTATTTTTCAAGTTCCTGTGCCACTTCTTTCAATACTTCCACGAACGCAGCTCTTGTCTGATCGTTCTCCAGCATGTTGCGTAGAATTTTGTTGGTTTTCAGCTGACGTACTATTTTGTTGTACTGCTCCTGTTCCATGCTCAGCTGCTGCAGATAATCTGATTTCTGAGTAAGGCTTTTGGGGGTAAAGTCTCCAAGGTTTTGAAAACGGAATTCCTCTTCTATCACTCCACCGTCTTCTGTTTCGTGCTGTACAGATATTGCAGGCTGAAAATGTTTGAAAACGTCTTCCACGGTTTTTAATCCTGTTACAATTTCAGGGGTATAAGACTCTTCTGTTGTAAGTTGGCTTACTATCAGTGATTTATTTTCCTGTATTTCCTGAATAGCTTCATTAGCGTCTACTTTTACCTCGTTTCCGCCAACACCATAATTAAACATTGCCATATTATTGTTATTTTGAGATTTATTAATTTGGTTTGGATCTGTCTTTGAGTAATTTACCGATGAATCAAATAAATTACCAATCCAATGTTTAAATTTAAAAAAAAACTGTAACATACAAAATTTTACTAAGATTTTTCTTGGATCATCAAATTTCTTCTGCATTTATTCAACATAAAATCACCACATTACGATATCACTAAGCTATGAAAAAATAAATAAAGTCTTCCAAGAAAAATAAAATAAAATTTTTGTTTGTTTTACTCTTTTACAAACATGCCTAATGATTGTTAAAATAAGAATTCCTCTCACTTTGCAAAAAATATTTTTTATATTTAAACAAAGTGAACAGTGTCATGAAAGATGTAAAAATAGCGTTCAGAAAACCCATATTTCCAGTTTCGGAAGCGTTAGAGCAGTATTTGGAAAAATATAACAGAACCACCAAGATTAAGTTTCTGTATGAAGACCTTTTAAGGTTTAATGACAGTGTGAGAATTCTGGATAAAGAAGGCAAAGATACTTTGTGGCTTGGGGTGCTGTATTCTGAATATGAGTTTAAAGAAATAGAGGCCAATTTAAATAAAATTTATACCCTCCTTCATTCTGATGGAGATACGGCTACTTTACCTTATCTGAAAGTTGACACGATCGATTTTTGTACTTTCGGGAATTCTAAACCTTTCCGGATCCGGGTGCGAAATGTACTTAATGATAATTATACTTATTTTTATATTAAACAGGCCGATGCCTCACGAATATTCGGATTGGAGCTTGAAGACCTGCTTTCTCCCAACCGGATTAATTTTCTGGTTTATAAAAACACTTTGATTGAAGAGCATATTTTAGGAATTCCCGGAGATGTTTTTATCCAGAAGCACCTTGCCAACTGTACAGAACTGGAAAAGGCACAGATCTCCAAGGAATTTGTGAAGTTTAATGAACGCTGCCTTATCGGGCTTCTTGGTGACATGCGTTCTTATAATTATGTTGTAATTCCCATCCATGATTTCGACCAGGTAATTTACAGAATCCGCCCTATCGATTTTGATCAGCAAACATATGAGGGAAATCTGAAAGTTTATCTTCCACAGTATTTCAAAGAAAACAATCAAATGGTAAAGATGGTACTGGAAAAACTGAAGCCGAGTTCTATAGAGCAATACCGTAAGGAAGTACGTTCACAGATCGTAAAAAGAGTAACGAGCAGCCAAAACAGGTTTTATGAGCTCATTTCTATTATGAAAAAAGATAATATTGCGCCGGAAGCCAATGTCATAGAACTAAGGACAGCCTTACAAAAACTCACTTACGATGTCAATTTCAAGTATTGTAAAACCATGGGGGATATTATGGAAACCGGCATAAAGTTTGTGCTCCGGAACTATAAGAAAGAATATTAAAAAGAGAATCCGCCTTAGATTGAGGCGGATTCTTTCTTGTCTAACAATTTAAGGTAAAATTACCAGATTTTTATTCTGTCCTGAGGAGCTTTATACATTTTGTCTCCCGGTTTGATATCAAATGCTTTGATGAACGAATCCTGATTAACCAGTGGTCCAAAAGCTCTGAACATTCCCGGAGAGTGTGGATCGGTTTTCACCTGATTGATCATATACTGATCGGTAGCTTTAGTTCTCCAGACCGTAGCCCAGCTCATGAAAAATCTCTGATCCTGAGTGAATCCGCTGATTTTTCCTGGATTTCCTTTATCTTTTAAGTACATCTGAAGGGCATCGTAAGCCACCGCTACTCCACCTAAGTCACCGATGTTTTCACCGCTTGTGAATTTACCGTTTACGAAGCTTCCTTTTACAGGTTCGTAAGCACTGTACTGAGCGGCTAACTGACCTACTTTTGCATCGAAGTTTTTACGGTCTGCATCCGTCCACCAGTTATTCAGGTTACCATCTCCATCGAAACGCGAACCGCTGTCATCAAATCCGTGAGAAATTTCGTGACCGATAACGGCTCCGATTCCTCCGAAGTTCACCGCTGCATCAGCTTTAGGATTGTAGAAAGGCGGCTGAAGAATAGCTGCAGGGAATACAATTTCGTTGTTTGATCCGCTGTAGTAAGCATTTACCGTTTGCGGAGACATTCCCCATTCTGTTTTGTCAACAGGTTTTCCAACTTTATCTAAACTTCTCTGATACTGCCATGCTGCAACATTCTGAAGGTTAGAATAAAGTGTAGCCCCTTCTTTTGGAGATTCTACTTTCAATTGGGTATAATCTTTCCATTTATCAGGGTAAGCAATTTTCACCGTAAACTTGGATAGTTTTTCCTGAGCTTTTACTTTCGTTTCAGGAGACATCCAGTCTATATTGGCGATATGTGTTTTGAATGATTTTAAAAGGTAATCAATATACGTTTCCATCTGCTTTTTAGCTTCAGGAGTGAAATATTTGTCTACATACAATTTTCCGAAAGCTTCTCCAAGAACACCATTGACAAGGGTAAGCCCTCTTTTGTTCATTGGACGCTGTTCTTTCTGACCCTGTAAATATTTAGCATAGAAATCGAATCTGATCTGCTCTAAACTGTCATCAAGATTGCTCGCATTTCCGTTGATGATGTGATATTTCAGATAGTCTTTCAGTAAAGGAAGGTTTTTCTGCGTAATGAACTGATCCATATTCTGGTAATATTTCAGTTCTCCGATGATCACTCTGTCTGTATTTACGCCCGCATCTTTCAGGTATTTGGCAAGGTCAACGTTTTTTACAAGCCCTGACAATTCTGATACGTTTTTAGGATTGTATCTTAAATTGGCATCTCTGTTTTGCTCAAGCGTCAGTAAGTAATTGGCGAGCTGTTTTTCAAAGTCTACCACATTCTGTGCAGCCTGAGGAGAATTTTTATATCCTAAAACTCCGAATAGCTTTCCAACATATGCCTGATATTCAGCCAATGTTTTAGTATTGGCATCGTTTACTTTCTGATAGTAATCTCTTCCCAGACCTAAATCCGGACCACCAAGGTATACCGCATTCATATTGGAATTCTTCATATCAGCACCTACTCTCCATCCGTAGAAAGAGTTGTCTCCTAATCTTGTAGCTTCCAAAAGATATTTCTGAAGATCACCAAGACTTTTAATAGCATCTACTTTGGCAAGATCAGCTTTGATAGGTGCCAGACCTTCTGCATTTCTCTTATTGGTATCCATAAAAGAAGCATATAGATTCTGTATTTTCTGTCCTTCTGAACCAGCAGGATATGATTCTGTAAGAATTTTATTCAAGATATCTAAGGAAGCATCATCCACATTTTCTCTCAACGCATTGAAAGAACCCCAGTTGGCTTTATCGGAAGGAATCTGAGTCGTTTTCACCCAGTTTCCGTTCACATAGCTAAAAAAGTCATCTTGTGGACGGACACTGGTATCCATATACGATAAATTAATTCCCTCTTCTTTTGCTTCTTCTTTTACCGGTTCAGCCACCTTTGCTGCAGCTTCAGTTTTATTCTCAGTTCCTGCATTCTTTGCTGCACCACACGAGTTAAGAAATACAATACCTGAAAGGGCAAGTATCCCAATATTTAGCTTTTTCATTAAAGATAATTTTTGATTTTACACAAACTTATCAAATATACAAACTTTAATGATATGTAATGAATGATAAATGATATATGAGGATGTAAGGTTAAAAATTTAAAGTTTTGAGTTTAAGGTTTAAGGTTTGAAGTTAATGGGTAGACCACCCCGTCAAAAATTCTTTGAATTTTTGCCACCCCTCCGAGGGACTATCGTGTGGACACAATTATTTCTAGTTTTATACATTTATTGTTATTTAGTATTATGACAAGAAATTTCAGGGAATTAGCCGATAAACGCTTACTTAAACGTGGCAATAAAATTTTAGATGATTTATTTTCCAAAAGCGTTCATTCGATTCGCCGTTTAAGTGATGATGAAGCTTCCGCCAAGGGATATTACCGTTTTCTTCAGAATGATCGTGTCAGTGAAGAAGATCTGATCCGCAATATGTCTTATAACTGTATTGAAGCCTGTCAGGGCAAATATGTGATCTGCATTCAGGACACTACTGAAATTAATCTTTATAGTCATAAAGGGAGAATAAAAAAAGACCACTTTATTGGCACGACCACCTCCAAAAAGGATCTGGGTCTGGGTTTCTATATCCATCCATCGGTTGTTCTTGATGCTTCCAACGGTACACCCTATGGCTTTGCTACTGTTAAGCTATGGAGTCGTTCGCAAAATTTTGCGAATAAACATGAAAGAAACTACCGTGATCTTCCTATCGAAGAAAAAGAATCCTACAAATGGATCGAAGTATCTGAGCAAACCATCTCTGCTTTGAAGGCGCAAGTTCCGGGCATGCTTATTGTACAGGATCGGGAGGGTGATATTTATGAGCAG
>NZ_JBMDJJ010000023.1:0-80298 GCF_057809135.1 Chryseobacterium sp. FG46
TGTTAACTCCTCCTTTAAGGCTGTTCATTTGCTCCTCTTGAAGCTTGCTGATTTGCTCTTTGTTGATTTGTAAACCTTTGGTTAATTTAATTTTGTGCATGATGTTTAATTTTTAGATTGTTATTGTTTATTTTAAATGTGATTGGGAGTGCTGATTATTGAGCTGCTCTTGTTTTTACCACTGTGTTTCCACCGCAAGAACACTGTCCGCAAGACTGCGCCGCTGCCTGAAGGCTGTTAACTCCTCCTTTAAGGCTGTTCATTTGCTCCTCTTGAAGCTTGCTGATTTGTTCTTTGTTGATCTGTAGACCTTTGGTTAATTTAATTTTGTGCATGATTTAAAATTTTTAGAATAGTTTGATTGTGGTTATCTTTTCAAGTCATAAAACCTTTATTGGACCCTACTTGCAAGTATATAGTTGATTAATTAATTCTGTTTCTTTCGTCCTCGTTCCCGAAATTTCTCTGCTGTTCAGATTTCAGGTTTTTGTTCCCGAATTTGTAGCTTAAAGAAACTCTCACCCCTCTGGTGTCGCCATAGCTGGTGAAGTCTGTTTTCACTCCGTTAGACTCATAAGTGATCACAGGACGCTGGCCATTCAAAAGATCCATACCGGTAACCGTAAGCGTCAGTTTCTTATCCAGGAGAAGGAATTTCATAGAGACATCCAGAATATTCATAGTTGAGATATGAAAGATCTGATAACGTCCCGGAAGCTGAAGCCCGTAGTTCGCACTGAAGAATAGGGTTTTAGATTTATTCAGTGTAAAATCATTATTTGAATAGAAATAGGCATTATATCCGTCTATTGAACTGATGAAATCTGTTTTGGACTTTACCTTCTGATAATTCACATTAAACCCTGTAAAGCTGTTCCACCATGACCATTTATTAAAATTATAATATGTGGAAACTCCTACCTGATACGTATTGGCATAGTTCAACGGTGTACTTCTGGTGATATTCGTTTCAGGATCCAGAATAGAAAGATCCTGGCTGAAATCTGAGACCTGAGAATAATACACAGAGGATACCCATTTTTGGTTTCTCACATAAGAAAACTCTAGATTATCAATAATAGAAGGCTTTAAAAATGGATTTCCTTCCGAATAATAATAAGGGTTTGTACGCACCACAAACGGATTCAGATAATCGAAATTCGGTCTGCGGATCCTTCTGCTGTAGTTGAGTGAGAAAGAGTTTTTATCATTCGGATTATACGTTACATACGCAGTGGGGAATAATTTCACATAATCATTTTTGTTGGTCTGATTAAGATTGTGAGAATAGCCCGTTGTCTGCGTTGCTTCCATTCTCAGTCCAGCCTGGGTTTCCCATTTTTCGCCCAGCTTTTTGCTTGCAGAAACATATAATGCTTCATTGTGCTCTTTATAGTTAAAAATATTCGACTGATCTGTATTTAAGACCGGCGTTCCGGTTTTACGATCTATAACCACAAGGTCGTTATTGGTATTCGTATAAGTGTATTTCCCCCCGAAGCTTAAAGATGCCCATTTCAGCGGCATTTCCACATCTACTTTTCCGGAATAGTTTTCAATACGGTTCACATTCGTATTCGTTGCCGAGAAAAAGCTTCCCGGAAGAATATTTTTCAGCAGATCCAGCTCATTTCCTGCGTAGAAGTTGTAATCACTTTTTCTATAGTGGAAATAATCAAAATCTGTAGTGATTTTTGTGCCTGCAGAATCCACTTTAAAGGTATTGTACCAGTTAAGAGAATTCATATTGGGTTTATTATTCGCATCCATATCAGAGGTAATGTAGGAGTTAACAGCTCCTGCCGGATTAAATCTTGAGGTAAAAGGACTGTTGGATGAGGTGTTTCTGGTGAAACTACCCAGGTATTTAGCTCCTGTTGTCCATTTATCAGATATTTTGTAATCTACCCCAAGTCCCAGCCCGAGATTGTTCTCTTCGGATTTATTTTTTACATTCAGAATCCATAGCTCATCCGGATAGTAAATCTTACTGTCTGATGTGGTGCGGAGTCTTTGAGAATTCGTATTGGCTGTAACCTGTAATGAGAGTCTGTTTCGGTTGTAATTGAATGCTCCCTGAAGCCCGCCTCCTGCATAGGTTTTCTGGGTATAATTACCGCCGATGTTGGCATTCCAGGAATTAGCTTTTCCTTTTTTAAGTTTGATATTGATCAGTCCGCTGTCCCCTTCTGCATCATACTTTGCAGGTGGGGTAGTAATCACTTCAATAGACTGAATATTATCTGAAGGAATAGATTTTAAGAAGCTTGAAAGATCATCAGGAGACATTCTCTGAATACGGTCGTCAATCATGACCAAAACTTCACCTTTTCCTACAATGGATACTTTCTCATCCTGAATACGAACCAAAGGAGTTGTTTTTAAAGCATCTATTGCTGTCCCTCCCGTAGCCGCAACCGAATTTTCCACATTGAAAACAAGACGGTCTATCTTTCTTTCCACCAGTTTTTTCTTTTTCGTAAGACTGATGGCCTGAATTTCCTGGCTTTCCTGTTGGCTTTCTTTTATTGTATAGCTTCTCGTCACTTCTCCTTCTATATTTTCATTTCCTTCATATACCTTGCTTCCGTTCAGGAAAAATTCCATTTTATAAGAATCTGCTTTGGGAAGTTTAATAGAGAAAAGTCCATTTTCATCAGTAATTGCCGAGAATTTATGGTCTCCTGCCAAAAGAATAACCTCTACGTAAGAAATATTTTTTGCCTTTTCATCAGATACTTTACCGGAAATACTCTGAGCATTAAGTTGAATGCCCATTCCTATGAAGGATAATAACGGTATTAAGTATTTCTTTGTCATGTCTTTTATTTTATGTTTCAAATGTAGAATGTTGTGCTTTGAATGATGCTACACGGAAGTGTAGTTTTAGGCGGTTTGTTGTAATACTACACTTTGGTGTAGGGCGCTTACTTCCTGTGTGGACATCAGGTGATAGTTCTTATCCAGAAACTTTTTCAGCCCGCTATAAGTAAGCATTACAGGGATAGTTTCTGAACCCAGATAATGAATAGGTTCGGCCAATGTAATGGCTTCAATTCCCATAAGCTTAAGAACTTTCAGAAGCTTCGCATCACATTCCGCAATGGCAACCGAGTTTTTATTGCAGCAGACTTCATTGATTGCGTAAGCCATTAGCGTTTTGAAAATTCCGAATCCCGTTTTATCAATTCCTTTTTTAATAGCAAATCTTCCGATATGCCAGATGTTAGTAGTTTTGTTTTTGATAAAAGAAGAAGGATTGATTTGGAAAAGCTTTTCCAATGGAAGGACATCCTTATGGTTCCATTTAAAAACTCTTATAGAACCATTGATCTTTCCTTCGTGATCTCTGGAAACAAAAATCTTAGACTTTTTAAAGTTCTTCTCTTCATGGTAGATATCCTCTACTTCAGCCTTAAACTGATCCGTATCAGAATAGCTTTCATGATGATTAAAATTTTCGGTAACAACAAATTTTGCTAATTCGTATAAGTTTTTATTACTTAAAGAGTAAAAGTTAAGATGTCCCATATTTTTTTTATCTTTATAGTAAAATTATTACACTGAATAGTGGGATAGGCTACACTTTAGTGTAGATTCCTTAAAGTCTACACTAAAGTGTAGTAACCTAAAAACTATACCTTAAAAACTTAACTATGGAAGAGATTGGAAAATTCTTTTCAAATAAAAACAGCATTGATTCGATCTCAGAGTCAGAGAATACTCAGACTTCTGACTACCTTGAGGTCATTAAGGCCTTTGCAAGAATCACCTATATGAGTCTGTATGTCATCGACTATCAGAAACAGAATTTTGAGTATGTATCGGATAATCCTTTATTTCTTTGTGATCATACCCCTAAAGAAGTAGAAACAATGGGCTATGCTTTCTATTTCCGGCATGTGAAAAAAGAAGACCTGGACCTGTTGTTTAAAATCAATGAAGTAGGATTTGAATTCTATGAGAACCTGCCTGTAAATGAAAGGAAATTATACACCATTTCTTACGATTTCCACTTAGTTAATGAAAGTAAGAATACCATTCTTATCAATCATAAGCTGACCCCTCTTTTCTTATCTTCAGAAGGTAAAATGTGGAAAGCGATGTGTATTGTTTCATTATCCCATAACCACGCTTCCGGAAATATCTCTATTGTAAAGCAGGGAACTGATGAAATCTGGAATTATGATCTGAAAGATAGCAGATGGATCAAAGAAGAAAAGGTAAAGCTCTCAGAAAGAGAAGCCGAGATTCTGCGGTTATATGCACAGGGGCTTACCATTAATGAAATTGCGGATAAAATTTACGTGACAGGAGATACCGTAAAGTTCCATAGAAGAAAGCTTTTCGACAAAATGGGAGTAAGTAATATTACAGAAGCGCTATCCTATGCCACCAATTACAAACTGATTTAATCATATAATGCACAAATAGCTATTCGGAAATAGCATTCATATAAAACTGAGGAAAAGTTTTGTAGGTCTTTCCTGTGGCTATTTTGAACATTATATGGGTACACATTCCGGCAACAATCCACGATGCGATCGCTAATTGAGGAGGAGGAAGATTTTCTTTTTCCTTCTTATAATCATCGATGATATTTTCCAGCCACTCATTGGGGGTTCTCCAAAACCGCAGATAACCCGCAATGTACTCTACCATTTTCAGTTCATTAAAATTTTCATCGGAAAGAATGTCTAGCGGAAGACCGCCAGGTTCCAGAACGGCGACTAAACCTCCCCAGCCAAGATTATAGGGATGCAGCACATGTATTCCTCTTTCCTGGCATATTTTGTCAAACACTACAGGAATATTGCTTGAAAAGTCCAATGCGTTAATCGCAATATCGTGATCGCTGATTATTTCATGAACATTTTCAGACGTAATAAATTCACTTCGGTAGCGGATATTGGCATCCGGATTAATGCTTTTCAGCCGATGGTATAAGGTTTCTGCTTTGTAGGAAGAAATATCCTGATGCGTATAGTTTTGTCTGTTCAGATTAGACTGCTCAATAGTATCGCCATCCACAATGGTAATATTTTCAAAACCAAAACGAAGGGCACATTCAGCAATATTACTGCCGATTCCGCTTCCTGCAAGCAAAACAGAAAAATTTTTTATTGCCTGCTGCTCTTCCTGCTGTACGTATAACCTGTTTCGGGAATATTTTGTTTCCATTGTTTCTATTTTAATACAAAAATAGGTGTCTTTGTTCTGATTTTGACTACACGATAGTTTAGTTTTTGTTCTGAAAATCAAAATAAAAGCATGCGAAACATAGATTAAATATAGGATTTTTTAAAATCCTGATTTGTATTATTCAATAAATGGTGATTAAAATGAGATTAAAGGCTTAAACATTCTTTACCGCTTTTACCCGTTAATTTTTGACTTTATCTTCGAGTTTTTCGAGCCTTTCAAAAATATCGGTGAAAATATTTTTATCTGCGGTAGAAACATAGCCTACAATCTTATAATACTGCTGGTCATCAGCATTTTTAATTTTGATGTCGGATAGATATTGCAGACCTCCGTCTTTATATAACACCAGACTTGATAAAGCTTCTTTTTCCGGATCTGTCTTATTTAAAAATAGTATGTCTCCGTAGTGATAATTAAGAAGCAATTGCTTTTCTGCAGTAAATTCATAAACCAAGTCAACGGATGCTAATATTTTTTGCAATATCGGCGAATTTGGATTATTATCTTCCGTTTTAGCCTGTGTTTCCTTGCTGTTTTGAATAGCCAGTTCCGGAAAAAGCATAAGCTGATCAATATCGGAAACGCTTACCAATTGGTTTACCTGGATGATTTCAGTCAGTAATTTATCCAGATTAAGGTTAAAATGATTGGCAACCTTTAATATCGTCTCAATCTTAGGTTCTGCCCGTCCTTCCTCATAAGAGCTTATTACCCCTCTGTTTAAATCAAATAAATCAGCAAAAGCCTTCTGGCTCAGTCCTTTTACCTGTCTTATTTTCTTAATATTAGTTCCAAAGAAGCTCATTTTTGTCTAATCATTTTTGCAAAGATAGAGAATCTGGAACAAATAATTGCTAATAATATTTGCATTTTGAAAGTTTTATTTTATATTTGTGTAGACAAAATAAAACACTAAACCAGCCATTATGAGAAATCAAATATTCAGAACGGTCAAAGAGTGGTTGTTAGATTATGAGTTTAACATCACGCTGGAGGATGAAGCTCAGAGAATCTTAATCATTGAAAAAGAATCCAACGGGATAAAAAATATGATCCTTATCATATCAGATTCTATTCTGATTATGGAACAGTTTCTTTTTGAAATCAAAAACCCATCAGAAAAAATATTCCTGAGACTGCTTCAGAAAAACAGGGACATTGTTCACGGAGCATTTGCATTGGACGGTACAGGAAGGCGTGTGATTTTCAGAGACACACTTCCTACCGATAATATGGCACAAAACGAAGTGATGGCTTCCATCAATTCTCTGGGAATCCTTGTGGGGGAATTTACAACAGAAATGCTGGAAATGAGTAAGTAATTCACAAAAGATATTTAAAATGAACATTTTCAAAAGATTGTTAACAATAGGAAAAGCAGAGATCCATTCTGTGATCGAAAACTTTGAAGACCCAATCAATTTAACGGAACAGGGAATCCGTGAAATGAAAGAACAGCTGACAAAAAGTATAGAAGCACTTGCCCAGTTGAAAGCCCTTGCTATCCGGAAAAAGAATGAAGCAGAGACAGAAGGGCAGACGGCCAAAGATTACTATAATAAAGCTATAGTCATTGTTCAGAAAGCAGAAAAAGGAGAGGTAGAAACGGCAGAAGCAGACCGTCTTGCCAAAGAAGCTCTGAAAAGGCAGACTGTTTCTCAGGAAAATGCAGATGCTCTTCAGAAAGAACATGAAAAACTATATGATGAATGCGAAAAGATGCAGGGAAATATCAACCACCTGAAGTCAAGCATTGCCAAATGGGAAAATGAACTGAAAACCCTGAAAGCAAGAGTTCAGGTAAGTGAAGCCACGAAAGATATCAATCAGAAGATGACCCAGATGGATACCGGAAGCACGGTAAGCATGCTGGAAAAACTGAAGGATCGTGTTGTACAGCAGGAAGCCTTGGCTGAAGCTTATTCTGATCTTTCAAAATCAGGAAAAAGCATTGATGATGAGATAGATGCCATAGTAAACAATAGCGATACAAAGGCTGAAGAAGCTTTAAACAGATTAAAAGAAACACTAAAAAAAGGCTAATATGACCTTTCAGGAATTTTTAAATGTAGCATTTTCTCCGGTGAATACGGTGCTGACAGTTCTTCTTGGGCTTTCAGTGGTGTATTGGCTCTTTACCATTCTTACAGGGCTGGATATCGATGTTGGGATTCATTCCGATCTGGATACAGATGCAGATATAGACGTTCCGGATGGCCATGTTCACACTCCTGATCATGATCCTTCGGCATGGATACATTTCCTGAAATTTCTGAATCTGGATATTGTTCCGGTGACGTATTTTCTTACCCTTTCATTGCTGATCACCTGGCTGGGCTCATTTTATCTGAATTATTTCATTCCACTTCCTACCTGGGCAGGAATACTTATTCTCTTTCCATTAATGATCGGAGGAATGCTATTAACCAGAATAATTTTAAAGCCTCTGAACCCCTTCTTTAAGGAAATCAATCATAAAGGTGAATTATCATATGCCTTTTTAGGAAGAGAAGGGCGCTTAAAATCAAGCATTCAGGATGATAAAATAGGGATGATGGAAGTCTTTATCGGAAGTGATCCTATGACGCTGATGGTAAGAAGTAAAGACGGAAGCAGACTTGAACATGGAAGCCGTGTTATGATTGTAGATGAAGAACCCGAAAAAAGGATTTACTATGTACAACAGTCAATAAGATATTAAAAATAAGAACTAATAACCATGATAACTATTTTTTTGATTCTGATGAACTATATCCTGGACATCATCTGTCAATTTCTATAAAAACAAAAAACACAATCTATATAAACTATAAACTTATAAAACTATGAACTTACCTTTAATTGCTGGAATTGTTGTTGCTGTGGTAGCATCAATCGGATTGATTTTCTGGATTTTATCGATGTATAAAAAAACCGTTCAGGGAATCGTTATTTTAAGAACTGGTTATGGAGGTACAAAAGTCTTCTTTAATGCCGGTATTGTCATTCCCATTATCCATCGTATGGAATCTATGGATATCTCTGTAAAAAAACTGGAGATTTCGAGAGAGGGAAGAGCAGGATTAATCTGCAAAGACAATATGAGAGCAGATATTCAGGTGGCATTTTTTATCCGTGTCAACAAATCAGTGGATGATATCGTGAATGTAGGTCAAACCATTGGCTGTCAGCGTGCTTCTGATGCACAGACGTTGAGGGAACTCTTTGAAGCAAAATTTTCAGAAGCCCTTAAAACGGTAGGAAAGAAATTTGATTTTACAGAATTATATGAAGCAAGAAGTGAATTCCGTCAGGAAATCCTTGATATCATCGGAACAGATCTTAACGGATATGTGCTGGACGACTGCGCCATAGACTACCTTGAGCAGACTTCCATTGATAAATTAGATAAAGACAATATTCTTGATTCTGAAGGGATTAAGAAAATAACAGAACTGACAGCTACTCAGAATATTAAAGCCAACCAGGTTCGTCGTGATGAAGAAAAAACCATTACAAAACAAAATGTAGAAGCCAGAGAAGCCATTCTTGAGCTTGAAAAACAGCTGGCTGAAAAAGAAGAATCTCAAAAAAGAGAGGTCGCCAATATCAAAGCCCGTGAAAATGCAGAAATTCTGAAAGTAGAAGAAGAAGAGCGCCTTAGATACGAAACCGTTCGCATTGCTACAGAAGAAAAACTGCAGATTGCTGAAGAAAATAAACTCCGTCAGGTCGTTATCGCTGCTAAAAATAAAGAACGTGCTGATCTGGTAGAAACCGAAAGAGTATTGAAAGATAAGGCCCTTGAAGCTACAGAAAGAGAAAGAATTGTCTCTCTTGCTCAGATTGAAAAGGAGAAAGCAATAGAGCTGGAGAAGAAAAGTATTCAGGATGCGATCCGTGAACGTTTGACAATGGAAAAAACCGTTGTAGAAGAGCAGCAGGGAATCAAAGATCTGGAAGCCTTCAAAACAGCAGAAAGAAATAAGCAGGTAGAAATTACCGTTGCTACTCAGGAAGCAGAGAAAAAACTGATTGAAGAAACAAGAGCCGCAGAATCCCGCAGATTGGCAGCAGAAAAAGATGCACAGAAATATGTCATTGAAGCCCAGGCGAAAAGAGATGCAGCCGAAAAAGAAGCAGAAGCCCGTAAGATCATTGCAGATGCCAAAGCAAAAGAAGAAGCAACCGTAGGATTGTCAGAAGCTCAGGTAATGCATGCAAAAGCAGATGCTGCGGAAAGACAGGGAGTTGCAGAAGCTACAGTGATTGAGAAAAAAGCAGATGCCAATAAAAAAGAAGGAATTGCCCAGGCAGAAGTCATCAAAGAAAAAGCACTGGCAGAAGCAGCAGGAATTACTGAGAAAGCAGAAGCCATGAAGAAACTAAACGATGCCGGTAAAGACCACGAAGAATTCCGTCTTCAGCTTGCCAAAGAAAAAGATGTGGAACTGGCTCAGATTGCTATTCAGAAAGATATCGCAGAAGCACAATCTATGGTATTGGCAGAAGCCTTCAAATCTGCAAAAATTGATATCGTAGGAGGAGATAATACTTTCTTCGACAATGTTATCAGACAGGTTTCTGCAGGAAAAGGACTGGATAAATTCATCAGCCACAGCGAAAACGCGCAGATTGTAAAAGAAAACCTTCTGGGTGATGGGGAAAACATCATCGGAAAAGTGATGGGAATGGTAGATAAATACAAAATCTCATCTGATGACATCAAAAATATGAGCATTGCTTCTTTGATCTTTAAACTGAATGGCGTTGCCTCTCAGCAGGAAAAAGGAATTCTGGAAAGAGCGCTGGATATGGCTAAACACCTGGGTGTGGAAAACAAGCCGGTGAACAATAATCATATTTGATGCAAGAGTGCTTTAGATACTTTAAGAGATTCTAAACCTCAAACCTTATAGGTTTTTAAAACCTATAAGGTTTATATCAAAAAAAATTTTCAAAGTACCACAAGTTATACAAAGATCTGCTGTGAGACAGCAGTGATGACAACCTAAATAAAAACGATGTCAGAACAACTTAATTCCGGAACTTACGAAATTATTCAGAACCGTTTAAATGAGCAGAAGAATAACCTGATTCAGAGACTTCAGCAGCTTAATGAAAACCGCAAAAATATATTTGGCGGGGTAGATTTCTTACTTATTGCCAATGAAAGAATTTCAACGGATCACAGCTGTATAGCCAAAGATATCTATTCACTGGGTGATCACCTGATATTCGGGTTTAATGCCCATCTGGGACTTCAGACGGAAATCAATATTTCGGACGTTTTTTCAATATATACAATTAATAATGACCGGTTTGAACCTCAGGATCAAACCCTGATCAATGATGAGGTTTTCATTGATGAGTTCAAAGACCTTTACAAATATTACAGAAATACTTTCTTTGCCAGGTTTACCTTCACTGAAAACTATCTGTATATGGTTTTCCAGCTGTCCGAAAGTACCACAGATATCAAAGCCTTTAAATGGCTGATCAAAGAAAATCAACTGGTCTATGTAGACTCAAGAAGTGCTTCCGAGACCTCTTACCCTCAGCAGCATGGTTTTGCATGGACAAAGGCAACAAGAGATATGCAGAGATCCGGGAAACATCCTCACATTTCTTTAGCAGATAAAGTTTTCGTAGAAAGTATTGGTGGAGATATTACCATTAAAGTAGAAGACAATACAGATACAGGAAAAGGAATTTACTCCGAAGATGTCATTCATAAAGATCAGAATCTGGACGACGCTGAGATTCATTTCTGTGATCTCGATAATCTTGTTTTGTTTAAAATAAAACCCTATCAGGAAACGGAACGCTATTTCATTTATAATCACAAGGAAAAAACCGTTTCCAGAGCAGATGCTCTTAAATATTCAGGGCTTTTGCTTCCGGAAAATCAAGGGGTATTATTTTCAAACGGATATGCGCTTCAGACCGGAGGATTAAAAGTAATTTCTCAGGATCAGAACAGACTTTACTATCTCAAAACGATTATTGAGCCTAACGGAGAAAATTTTTTATACGTTTTCTACGATGATAAAACCAACAATTATCAGTTGATTTCTTATAATATCATCACCCAAACCATCGAAATACCAATCCGATGCAGTGGATTTACGTTTCTCAATGATGGAAAACTTATTTATCTCAGAGAAAGTATTGAAACCACTAAGCATCATCTGGCTCAGATCTGGCAGACTCCTTTTTCTAAAGAACTGCTGCCTAATGCGGAAAAAGCAGACAGTTTACTTTACAAAATAGGAAATAAAGATATTGTAAGAGTAATGGCAGAGAGTCAGGAGCTGATCACTCTTTTGAATAAAAAAGACTCTTACAGTGGTTTGTATGATGATATTGTAAAGCTTTCCACCTTTATTCTGGATACTTATTATTTCCTTGGTGAAGATGAAGTTCAGAAACTGGATCAGCCATTGAAAGAGATCAGAGCGATTGCGCATTCAGCCATCAATGAGTACGAAAAAGTAGTGGAGCAGAGGAAAAATACAGAGGAAACTTTAGAAAAAATAAAGTTGTCCTGTGATAAAATTCTTGATGATACCAAAAGGCTTCACTATTCTCAGCTTACTGAATATATTGATGCCCTTTCTCAGATCAGAGCCTTAAGAGGAGAAGTGACAGGAGCAAGAGAGCTTAAATATGCAGACACTGCTTTGCTGGATAAATTGGAAAAATCCCTTGCAGACCGCTATGCAGAATTGTCAAATGCCTGTGTGGGATTTCTGCTTCAGGAGGGAGCATTATTACCTTATCAAGAAAGAGCGGAGAAGATTTCCGAAGATATTATTGGTCTGCAGAAAGCCATTGATGCCAAAACAATTGAAGAAGATATCAATCTCCTTTCCGGGCAGCTGGAATTGTTGGTGGATATTGTCAATAACCTTAAAATTGAAGACACCTCGCAATCTACCCAGATTATTGAAAACATATCTCTGATTTTTGCGAGGCTGAATAAGGAAAGGCTGGAGCTCAGCAAAAGGAAAAGAGAAATTTCAGGAAAAGAACTCGCTTCAGATTTTCAGGCTCAGATTACCCTGTTTGACCAATCGGTGATCAATTTTCTGGAACTTTCGCAAACTCCGGAAAAATGTGATGAATATCTCACCAAACTTTCCATCCAGTTGGAAGAAATGGAAACGAAATTTATTGATTTCGAAGAATTTATCCAGCAGATAGGAACTAAAAGAGAAGAAGTTTACGGACATTTCCAGAATAAAAGAGTACAACTTACCGAAACACGAAATAAAAGGACTCAGAATCTTTTTGATGCTGCGCAGAGAATCCTGAAATCTGTACAGACCAAAGCAGAATCTTTTGACTCTGAAAATGAGATCAACGGTTACTTTGCAGCTGATCTGATGGTGGAGAAAGTGAAGGATCTTTCAAGACAGCTTGCAGAGCTGGAAGATTCAGCAAAATCTGAGGAAATTCAGGCACTGTTAAAAACATTACAACAAGAAGCGGTAAGAAAGCTTAAAGATAAAAAAGAGATCTATGCAGACGGAGAAAGCGTCATTGCATTGGGAGACTATAAATTTGCAGTCAATCAGCAGAAGCTGGATCTTACTTTGGTGCTTAGAAATGCTCAATATTACTATCACCTTACCGGAACAAGCTTTTATGAACCTTTGAATTTCACAGCAGATGAATTCAAAGAAGTATGGAATCAGGAATTTGTATCAGAAAATAACAATGTAAAAAGATTTGAATACCTAGCCTGGAATGTGTTTTCCGCTCACAGGGAAATAACTTCAGAGGCTGAAAACGAAAAGGCTGTACAGCAGTTTACAGCAGAGCATTTCGGAGAAGGATTGGTAAAAGGAATTCATGATAAAGATGCTGAGACAATTGTATTGAAACTTCAGCAGATGCACAATGAATTGGGACTGATGAGGTTTACTGCACAGGAAAGAGCACTGGCACAGCTTTTCTGGTTTTTCCTGGAAAGTGAAAGAAAAGAATATTATACCAAACAGTTTGAAGCAGCCGCTATTATTGCTCAATCATTCACTGTAAAACAGGGATTTGAGTATTTAATCAGAGAAATTTCGGAGGAAATGAAATCTTTTGCATCGGCCCATGGTGTTTTTAAAGAAACGGATTGTATCAATGCTGCCATATACCTTAAACAGGAAGACAAAGAAAACTTCCTGATCTCAGAAAAAGCGGCCGGATTGTATGAACTTTTCATGAAAGAACTGAAGGGAAAAGGCAAAGACCTGGAGTTTATCAGCCAGTTGCAACCGATGTATCAATACCCTCAGGCGTGTTATTATATTGCGGAAAGCGCGCTAAAATCCTTTAATTCAGAGGCTGGCCAAGATATTATACAGGAGGCAGCAGTATTTATCATCAGTCAGAAGTTTGATCCGAATAATATCAAATACATTTCTTATGAAGTCACCATAAAAGAGCTGAAGTCTCTTGAAAAAGATACGGAATACCATCTTAGCTACTTTGAATTTGTATCCCGTCTTAGTCATTTTAATACGGTTACCGTTCCTAAATACAAACAGCTTCAGGAATTGAAGTACAACTGGGTGGATGAAAAGAAAAAAGCGTTGAAACTTGATACTTTCAAACCTCAGGTATTGAGTTCATTTGTTAGAAATAAACTGATCAATGATGTCTATTTCCCTCTGATAGGAGCCAACCTTGCCAAGCAGCTGGGAACTGCAGGATTAGACAAAAGAACAGACAGAATGGGAATGCTTCTTCTGGTCTCTCCGCCTGGATATGGAAAAACTACCCTGATGGAATATATGGCTGAAAGAATGGGACTGGTCTTCATGAAGATCAACGGACCGTCGTTAGGATATGATATCGTATCAACAGATCCATCCGAAGCCAAAAATGCTGGGGCGAGACAGGAACTTGAAAAACTGAATCTCGCCCTGGAAATGGGAGATAATGTCATGCTTTATCTTGATGACATTCAGCATTGTAATCCTGAGTTTTTACAGAAATTTATTTCACTGGCAGATGGACAGAGAAAAATTGAAGGAATCTACAACGGAGAAAGTAAAACATATGACCTTCGATCCAAGAGATTCTGTCTCGTAATGGCAGGAAATCCTTATACAGAGAGTGGAGAAAAATTTAAAATTCCGGATATGCTGGCCAATCGTTCAGATACTTACAACTTAGGAGAAATATCCGGATCAAAAACAGATCTTTTCGACCTGAGTCTTATTGAAAATGCGCTGATGTCCAACGAATATCTGACCAGACTGACCAATCCGGGAATTGAAAACCTGTATGAGCTTTATGATTGTGTGATTACAGATCATCCTGCTGACAACCTGAAAGGAAACTTCAGCTCCAGTGAGATATCGGATTTCAGAGCAGTACTGAAAAACACAATCAGGGTAAGAAATATGGTGCTGAAGGTAAACAAAGAATATATTGCCTCTGCAGCCATGTCAGACGATTACAGAAATGAACCCTCATTCAAGCTGCAGGGATCGTATCGTAATATGAATAAACTGATAACACAGATACAGCCTATCCTGAAAGACAATGAAGTTACTCAGATCGTCCTGGATCACTATCAGAATGAATCTCAGACGCTGACAACAGGGGCAGAAGCCAATATGTTGAAACTGAAAGAACTGATAGGAATTCTCTCAGAAGAAGAAACCGAACGCTGGAATGAGATCAGAAAAACCTTTGTTAAAAATAAAACCTTAAAGGGTCTTGGAGAAAATGATAGAATGTCCCAGATTGTAGCGCTGCTTGCCCAATTTGGAGATGGATTGGAAGGAATCAAAGAAGCCCTGAAAAAAGCAGAACAATAACCATGAGACTTTAAATAGTTGCAACAGGCTGTTTCGGAAGAAACAGTCTGTTTTTTATTTCTACGCTATTATCAATTCGATGAATTAGATTTCTTCAAGAGAAAATCTGCTTTATCTGCGAGAATAAAAGATCAAATAAAAAAATCTGTATCCATAATATTCTATAGTTCTGTATCTGTATCCAAAATGAAATACTCCATAATTTTGTTTAGCTAAAGAAGAAAATATGGAAACAATCACTCAACATCAGAAACAGTTTCAATATGCTGAAGCTTATGTATCAGACATGTTGATGCTTAAAAATATCTTTCTGGAAACACAGCATCTGAAAAAAGCAGATCACAGTTTCGGACTTCCTTTTCTTTTGGCTAAAAATGGTAGGGAAGTCATTGCTTTTGCCAGTCTTATCATCAATGAAAAAGAAAAAATATCTTTTAAAATCTATGATAAAAACAGCATGACAGAAGCAGAAAAAAGGAATTTTTATTCCCGTGCAGATAGATATTGCAAAAATAATAATACACCCAATTTCAAGGATCCGGAACAATTGAAAAGTAGTATCAGCAGTATGATCAGCTGGCTGAATCCTGAATAAAAACAGGATAAAATTGTACATTTACTTAAAACCCCTGATTCTATGTCTAAAGATGTGCTGTATCTTAAAATAGCCAATTCTGTCACGGAGCAAATTAAAAGCGAAACCCTGCAGTTTGGAGACAGACTGCCTTCATTGAGAAGCGCCCAGAAATTATACAATGTAAGCCTGAATACCATAAAACAGGCGTATATGGAACTGGAAAGCCGTTCTCTGGTAGAATCACGTCCTAAGTATGGATATTATGTAAGCCAGACTTCCCAGCGGAAACTGGCGCTGCCTTCTGTGGCTCAGATGAAGGTTTCAGAAGGGAAAAACACCCCTCAGGATCTGATTGACAAGGTGTTCGGGAGTATCGGAGGTACAGATGTTACACAGTTTGCCCTTGGAATTCCGGGGAAAAGTCTTCTTCCGGTAGCCAAGATGAAGAAATGTATGATTGATGTGATGAAAAGGAAAAGCGACAGCGGAACCAATTACGAACCCGTGCAGGGAAGCGAAGTTCTGCGTCGGGAAATTGCCAAATGGTCTATGGTCATGGAAGGGAAAATCACAGAAGATGATCTGGTTATTACTTCCGGAGCAATGAATGCCGTTTACAACTGCTTAATGGCCGTGACGCAACCGGGAGATTCGGTGGCGGTGGAAAGTCCTGTATATTTCGGAATTCTGCAGGCTATCCATTTATTAGGGCTGAAGGCAGTAGAAATTCCAACCCATCCCATTACCGGAGTAGACTTGGATGAGCTAAAAAAGGTACTTCCAAAGCTGTCTGCATGTTGTTTTGTGGTGAACTATAATAATCCGTTAGGGTTTCAGATGCCTGATGAGAACAAAAAAGAACTGGTTAAAATGCTTACTGAACACAATGTTCCTTTGGTGGAAGATGACGTCTACGGAAACATTTATTTCGGAGCAGGAAGGCCGAAACCGTGTAAGTTTTATGATGAAGCAGGAATTGTGATGTGGATAGGCTCGGTTTCCAAAACACTGGCTCCAGGCTTTAGAGTAGGATGGGTGGCACCGGGAAAATTTAAAGAAAAAATCATCCGTCAGAAATTGGTTCAGACGGTAAGCGGACCTTCTTTGTTTTCGGATGTGATTACAGATTTTCTTGCCCACGGAAGGTATGATCACCACCTGAGAATGTTCAGGAAAAAATTGTACGCCAACTACCTTCAGATCCAAAAATCGGTGATTGAATATTTTCCGGATAATACAAAAATCTCAGAGCCTAAAGGCGGTTTTATGCTCTGGCTGGAACTGGATAAGAGAATCTGTACGGAAGATCTTTATGATTTGGCTGTCAGCCAGAAAGTAAACTTCGCTCCCGGAAGAATGTTTTCACAATATAATCAGTATCAGAACTGTATGCGTCTGAACTATGCATTAGAGTGGACAGACAGAGTGGAAAGTGACCTGGAGAAGCTTGGAAAAATGATAAAAAACAGAATTTAATAAACCCTATAGCGATGAATGATAGTAAAAATGATGTAAAAATTGTGGCCTATGAATCTCAGTACAAAGAAGCTTTCAAAGCTTTGAATGAAGAATGGATCAAAATGTTTTTTGTAATGGAAGCAGGTGATTATAAGCTGCTGGATCATCCGGAAGAGGAGATTTTAAATAAAGAAGGACACATTGTCTTTGCTTTGCTGGATGGAGAAGCGGTAGGAACCTGTGCATTGGTAAAAACGGAAGATCATCCTCTTACTTTTGAGCTGTCAAAGATGGCCGTAAGTCCTAAAGCTCAAGGAAAAAAATTAGGCTATCTGCTGGGAAATGCTTTAGTAGAAAAAGCAAGAGAATTAAATGCAGAAAAAATCTTTTTAGTCACCAACTCTATTTTGGTTCCGGCCATAAAACTGTACGAAAAATTAGGCTTTATTCATACCCCTATCGGTCATGCTGAGTACGACCGTGCAGATGTTAGAATGGAGTTGACTTTCAATACGTAAACAAAAAAATATTAGAACTCGGATAGGAATATCCTTGTTCTAATATCAAATTTAAATCTAATTGCTTTACTGTTTTATTTCTTGATAAAAGTCTTTGTCAGTGTTTTTTTGCTTCCGTTGATTTTAATGAAATATACTCCGGCCGGAAGATTTCCAATGCTGATTTTTTCATCATAAAAACCTCTTGAAGACTGCAAATGTGATGTGGAAACAAGAGCCCCTTTACTGTCAATGATATCTGCTTTAATTTGCTTATCCTCAGATTGATACTGAATTCCAATGAATGTTGAAACTGGATTAGGATATATTGTAAACTCATTAGTAATTACCTTCGTCTCTTTTGCCGCCAATACTTCGTTGGAACATGCCGGAATTCTGTTAACTCCATCTATTCCCCATGAAGACTGTACCGGAATACAAAGCCAGTTCAATACAGTAGGGAAATGATCTGTTTCTCTTGTTGTTGAGGTATAATCATACACCTTGAAGTTATTAACTGTCCCCGCATTATAGGCAGGAGAACCCGTTACAGTCATATTATTGGTGTTCGGACTAGAGTCTGCCAACGTATTTCCTGAAGTTCCATTACATTTCCAATTGGCTAATAATTGAGAATAATAAGGATGTGAAGGGGTAATATCCTGATTAGCCCAGTTCACAATGACATCATTGGGAAGAGCCGATTTCCAGATTCTTACATCTTTATAAGAAGCCGCCAGATTGATTCCGTAAGTATTCGTTCCATCCTGATTTAAGGTCAAAGGAAGTCCGGAATCAATATTTCCGATCGTATTCATTTTAGCAAAAGTTACCGGAACACCATCTTCATACAGTGTTACAAGACCATCTCTGTCAAAGCTTGCTGCAATATGTTTCCATTTATTGGTTTCTACTTTTCCGCCTACAAGGTCAATTCTGTTCGTTCCGTCCCCAATATTCATCTTTAAAGTCTGGCCTGAATAACCAGAGAAAACAAATCCTTTATTTTTTCCGTTAGCCCAGTTTTTATTACTGATCATTACCGGATCACTGGAGTAAGCTGCATTAGGCTTTACCCAAAATTCAATGGTAAAATCCTGATTCACGCCAAAATTAAAAGGAGTCTGGTTCGCCGGTTTTGCATATGTTCCCGCCGGAAAACTTAACTGATTAAACGTTTTATTGGATTCCAGCACTGTTTTGCTGATCTGCTGAGGAGTAAATCCGGGATTGGAATACACCGTAAAAATATTTCTTTCAGAAAGATTTCCGCCTCCGTGAGAGCTGTCTACCGCACCGTGGTCTGTAGTAAGAACTACCAGCCAGTCTTCATTGTTATAAGAAGGCCTGCTTTTCATTGCAGTTACAATTTCACCAATATAAGTATCTGTTGTCTTAATAGAATTTACATACTGAGGAACAGTGGATGAGAACCCATAAGAATGTCCTGCATGGTCTACATCATCAAAATCTACAAAGAGGATGTCAGGATTGTCGTTCTGCAAGGCATTTACGGCAGCATTTTTTACAGCAAGATCTGTTGCCAGATTGGTCTTTACATCAGCGTTTTGAATAATTTTATCGTTGATGGGAGACCAGTGAGCCAAAGAAATGGTTCTCAAATTAGGGTTGTAAGCCTCTGCTCTTGTTAAGAAATCAGGGTAATTAACGAAGTTCGGATTGGTAAAATTATTGTCCTGAACATTGTGTTTGGTGTGCCATACTCCGGTAAGCATCGTGCTCCATCCGTTTCCGCTCCAGGTAGTAGCAGTGCAAAGTCCGTCAACAGAGTAAATGGACTGATTGATAAGGTTTTGAATGTTAGGAGTAGGCGTAGACATCATGACATCTGCACGGCATCCGTCAATTCCGATAAAAAGGACTTTTTTAGTCTGTGCTCCAAGGAAACAGCTTATAACAACAGCCATTGAGAATAGTTTTGTTTTCATGGGAAAATAAGGTTTTAGAATTATAAATGTTTACAAATAGTAATTTATTTTTTAATTATTGTAAAATTAGTTTACTATTTGTAAACATTTATGAACTGAAAGTTAATTATTTGATAATTAAAAAGGTTAGAAAAAAGAATTCTAAAATTTTCAATTGGGCGTACTAAACCGAGACTGTTTCAAAAGTGTTATTCTGAACGAAATGAAATGTTGTGAAGAATCTAATATTGGGAAGATCAGTAAGATTCTTCCTTCGTCAGAATGACAAAAGCCAAATTACTTAGCTTTTGTGTAAACCCCTGTCAAATTTATAATTTGACGGGTTGGTAAAAACACAAACATTTTCAATAGAAGTATCCATAAAAACGTTTGTGTCAAGAAGTATTAAAAAATAATTTGAAAAAGATGTATTTAAAGAAGATCTTCAGCCTCAGAAATGGTATTCAGAATATAATCAGGTGATGCTTTCTCAAGCTCTGATTGGGTTTGAGCTCCTGATAGAACAGCTATTGTAAGTCCGCAGCCTGCATTTTTGCCCTCTTCAATATCAATAACAGAATCGCCTGCTTTTAAAACTTTATTGGCTTCCGTAATATTGAATTTCTTCATCGCGAGATGAATCATTTCAGGGCTTGGACGGCTTTCCGATACGTCATCCGCAGTAATCAAAGCATCAAAATGAATGCTTTCCTTCCAGTTAAGTTTGTTCAAAAGCTGATGCGCAATCTCTGATGTATATCCTGTATTTAAAACGATCTTTTTGTTTTGAGACCTCATGCTCAGCAGAAAATCTTCTGTTCCGTTGATGGGTTTTACCTCAAGGTTTTTATAAGATTCTTTTAGCTGATCGGAAAAATTCTCAAAAATGGCAGGAGCATCCTCTTCATTTCCCTTAATTTCTTTTAAAAGGCTTGTGATGGCTTCCAGTTTTTCCATTCCGGCACAGCTGGATAATACTTTTTCAAGGCTTACAGTATAACCGTAATCATTCACAGCATGGGTAAGTGTTTTGTAGACTACATTATCTTCATCAACGGTTGTTCCGGCCATATCCAGAACTAATAATTCTATATTTTTCATGTAAATGTTATGCGTAAATTTTTTCAATATTAAACTTAGAGAAGCCACCGCTTCCCGTCATTCCTTTTCCCCCGATACCCGTTACAATATGAATGTTGGAAGATGGGCTGTGCTCAAAAATATCCTTTGTTTTGCACTGGGAATAGATCCCAAACCATCTTCTCTGAATTTCATACGTAGGAAGATCAATGATTTTCTTCGCTTCATGAATCATGAATTCATCAATCTCCATATTAAGATCATATCCCAGATCATCCGCATTTTTAGCATCCGCATACTCATGAGAATCTCCTATGATCACAGAGCCGTCAAGGGCCTGTTTGAATAAAATATGTACTCCGTATTTCTTTTCAAACGAATTAGGATCTTCCAAAGCCTTGATTTTCTGAAAAGAAGGACACTCGCTAAAAGACTCATACCTTCTCACGGAAAGTCCGGTAAGAATATTTCCCTGAAGTGAATAGATTCCCTGAGGTTTGGTCTGAAGCATCTGAAGTTTGCTCACTTCCAGATCACTGTCATTGAATACTTTAGGATATAAAGTTTTGAACTCATGCCCGCCGCAGATGATGATTTTAGATGCATAAAATTCTATTCCGTCTGCAGTTACAGCGGTACATTTCTGATCATTTTCATGGGTTTCCAGCACTGTAGTATTATAGAAAATCTGCAATCCCATTTTTTCCTGAAGCAGCTTGTGAAGCTTTACAATCATATCTGCAGAATCTACGGAAAGTTCCTGCGGAAAAAACAGACCTCCTTTGCAGTAATCCGAACGGAGACCGTCAAATTTCTTGATGCAGTCGTTTTTGGATAATAAAACAGATTCATAATCATTATTTCGGTTGATTTCATATAGTTCTTCAATCAACTGAAGCTCCTCATCATTGGATGCGATATAGGCAGATCCGTTTTGCCTGATGGTAAGATCCGCCTGATCATGAAGTTCATTGTATATAGTCAGGCTTTCCCTTCCGAAATTCTGCCATTTCAGATTCATTCCGGAAGGGACTACCTGTCCGAAATTCCTTACCGTGGCTCCCTGAGGAACAGAATTTCTTTCCAGTAGGGCTACCTTAAGATTTTTCTTCAGTGCATGATAAGCATGGAATGTTCCTAAGATTCCACCTCCTACAACGATTAAATCAAATTTTGTTGTCATTGTACTATAGTTTATAAAATTTTCGATGTATCGAAATTGATGAATTGATTAGAGTTTGAGTTTGATTTCGGCTTTGATTTCTTCCTGAAAGCCAGAAATGCAACCACCGAAAGAACGAAAACCGTTATGGTGATAATATAATTCAAATTGATATAAAAATGTAACCACGAAGTCTGAGCCGAGCCGAAGTTTTTATACAGCAGGATCAGCACACTTCCCAGATATCCGAATGAATCTACAATATAGATCAGAAAACCTACGTTTCCTTTGATTTCAAAGGCCGCGATCATCCGGTCAAAATAAATTCCATTGAAAGGAATATAACAAATGTACATTCCAAAACCTGAAATTGTCATCCATAAAAAAGGTGCCAGATAACCCTGCTGATACAGATAGGTAGAAAGCCCTACCGTAAGAATTCCTGCAAAAAGAATATAATGATAGCAGGCAAACGCTTTTTTATTGTTTTTCACTTTCACCATAAAGCTTAAAATCACAAGTACCATCACCGCAATCGGAATCTCTGTTAAGGTGAAAATAGAACTGTCCAAACTAAAATGCAGCCCGTCCCAGATTTCCCGGTTGAAGTTATCTCTGAAATCTCTTAAAACGGTTAAGCTGATATAAAGAAATATGATACACACGATCGGAACAAAAAACTTTTGAACCAGTGCTTTTCTTTCTGCACCATTCAATGGCTGTCTTTTATTTTTAAGCAAAATATCTTCTTCCGAAGGTTGGGGAATTCTTTCAAGAAGCAGTCCGAAGAAAATCAATGGAATAATAAAAATAAGTCCGGCAGAAAATGGCATCCAGAATTCGGAAATGGAAAATGTATCCATTAAAAATTTTCCTGCTGACTTTGTAAATCCTGAAGAAACTACAAAGCTTGAACATAAAAACAAACCAATAATTTCCGTGGTTTTTCGCCCTTCTATATAGGAGAAAACAATTCCCCAGATCATTCCCAGCGGTATTCCGTTGATGAACATACATATGATATTATAAGGAGCGGGAACGGCTGCGAATCCCAGTAATGCAAGCTCTGCAATAGCAATGAAAACAAACAGATAAGTAAGTCTTTTCTGGGGTTTCAGTTCGGAGATAAACTTGATCCCGATGAATTTTGAAATAAAATAGCCTACTGCCTGTGCAATAATAATCAGTATCTTATAATCTACCCCGAAATAAGAAAGTCCCTCGAAAGAGGCTACAGTAAAAGGTTTCCTGAAGCCGTACATGCAGAAGTATACACCGAAAGCGGCGAAAGCGGCCTTCAGTGTTACTAATGTTTTTTTATTGATGGTTCTGGCCATGATAAGGGTTTAGAAGTTCAGTTTTACTCCAAGATTGAATCGTACTCCGTAATATTCTACCTGTTCAGGACGGTCTTCATTTTTTCCGAAGTGATAGATCAGCGGTTTGTTAAGAATATTGTTCACATCCGCGTACAAAGTCAGATATCTGGTAAACTGATAAGAACCTCCGAAATCAAGATTGCTGTATTTTCCATAATAAGAATCGTTGATATCTTCCTCGGCATATTCTACAGCATATTTCCCTTTGTAGTTGTAAGCAAGCCTTGCGTTGAATCCTTTTTTCTCAAAGAAAAGCTGCGCATTGTATAACTCCTTTGCCTGATAGGGAAGGGCTACCGTTCTTCCGCTTGGTTTTTCCATTTCAGAAGTCATGAAGGTGGCATTCAATTGTACCCCGAAATATTGGAGAAGCCCTGGAAGAAAGTCAAATCTTTTATTAATTCCCAGCTCAATCCCTCCCAGCCATGCCGCTTTTCCATTATTAGGAGCGGTAAATTGTACTCCGTTGTTTCCGTTATAGTTTCCGATAAAAGAATCCTGGAAAATAGGATCTGTAATGGATTTATAGAAAACACCGCCACTCAGAATCCCTACGTTGGAGAAATAATATTCTCCCATGAGGTCAAAATTCAAAGAATAGGTAGGATTAAGATTGGGATTTCCCCCTTTGAATTCGTTATCTGCTTCACTATAAGTTCCTCCCGGAGTCAGATCTCCAAAATTGGGTCTTGAGAAGGTTCTTGTTGCTGCAAAACGAAGATTTGCTTTATCGTTTAAAGTATATTTCAAGTGAATCATCGGAAGAACGGCCAGATAGTTTTTGGTATTTTCTACCGGTGTCAATACATTATCATTTACGCTGTAACCTTTCACTTTTGTATGGGTATTGGATAATCTGATTCCTCCTAAAACGGTGATCTTGTCATTCAGTTTATAGGTTGCCATTCCGTATGCATCTGCATGTTTTTCAAACACATCAAAGTTTCTTCCCAGTGCTTTATTGTATTCCAGCGCTTCGGAATCTGCTGTGTTGATTTTCAGATTTCCCTGATGGTCATACCAGAACTGGTTCATTCCTGTGGTAGAAAGTACCGGACCAAAAGTATTTCCGATGTGAGCATTCATTTCACTTAAATATTTCGGCCCATTAGGTTGTGTTGTGATGTATTGGGAATAATCAGACAGAAGAGGTGCTGTTCCGCTGCTCCAGTTGTAGAAAATATCGGAGAATCTTGCATTACGCTCTTTATCACGGTATTTAAAACCATATTTTAAAGTAAGTTTATCAGATGCATTGATCTCATGGTTGAAAGCCGCTACGATTTTATCCTTTTCCTCTACAAAAACCTTGTAAAATTCAAGATCTGTAAATCTCATTTGGGAAGCATCCATTTTAAAGTTCGGATCACTGTAAAAACCGAATAAAGCATCCGGATTTTTATAATCTAATTTCCCGCCATCTGCTTTCCAGTAGGCTCTAGGTCCATTTCCATGATTGGAAATATAATCAGGATTGATGCCTACACCGGATTGAGTGTACTTGATGACATAATAAGAATTGTTCTGTTTGTCTGGGATGTTTCCATACTTGAATTTGTTGTCATAATAAGAGAGATCCCAGTCGATTTTTCCTTTGTTTAATTGATGAACCGCTCCCAAGGAAACAGACGTGAGTTCCGTTATCAATAAATTGTGAATGTTCTGAAGCTCCACTCTTGCCGTATTGTTCGCACTGCTGAATTTATCAAAACGGATTCTATGTTTGTAGTGGGTTTCATCGTCTGATAATGTCCCATACATTCCTTTTAAATAGAAAGTTGTCTTTGGAGAAAGTACATATTCAAAAGCCGTATTAATTCCTGTTGTCTTTCTCACCCCGTTATAATCACGGAGTTCCAGTCTGAAAACGCCTTCATCACCACTTCTTCTGGCCTCGAAATTATCTGTAGACCAGTTTCTTATGAAGTGGGCGAAATTGAAAAGATACCCGAATTTCTTGTCTTTTGTTCTTCCTCCATATAAAAATCCAAGGTTGTAGACCCCTTTATCTGCTTTGGCATTATATCCGCTTCCAATCGTTGCTTTAAACTCTGTTTTCATGGGTGGTGTTTTGGTGATGAAATTCACACCTCCGCCAATTCCGTCGGCTTCCATATCCGGGGTAAATGATTTATTTACATGTACATAGGAGATCAGTTCCGTAGGAAAGAAGTCGAATGCTGTCGCTCTGGAAGTTGTCTCCTCTTCGGCCGTAGGAAGTCTGTTTCCATTAATGGTTGTGGATGCCCAGAATGGCGGAAGCCCTCTGAGGGAAACAAACCTTCCTTCTCCCTGATCTCTTTCAATAGAAACTCCCTGCACACGCTGTACGGTTTCTGCTGCATTTCTGTCCGGTAATTTTCCTATTCCGTCTGAAGCAATTACATTGGTAATATTGATTGCATTTTTCTGAAGATTCAACGCTCTCGCTTCCGTATTTTTCAATGTTCCGGTCACTACTATTTCATCAATGTTTTTTCGGGGCTGGGAAAGTTTAATGATTCCCAGATCAACCGTTTGCTCCGGTTTCAGATCAATAGTAATGTCTGAAGATTCATAACCGATATAACTGATTTGCAATGTATATTGGCCTTCTTTGATATCATTGATGGCAAATTTTCCTTCAATATCGGTTGTTATATTTCTGGATAAGCCTTTTATTTTGACTGTTGCCCCAGGGAGAGGCTGGCTCTCATCAAGAACAGTTCCTATAATTAACTGTTTCTGCGCTGAAACAAAGACCATGAAACAGACAAAAACAAGGGTAAGTAATTTCTCTAATTTTGTTTTCATTTTTACATATATTAAATTTTTTATGCAAATCACGCTAATAATTTTAATATATATAAATATTTTATGTTAAGTATTGTTTAACAAATAAACGCCATTTGTTACAGCTATTTTACTTTGAAAAGCATTGAATCTGATCTTTGAAAATTGGATAAAACAGGTTTAGAGATCGTTCGCACAACGTTTTTTGTAAATAATACCTTATACTTACGAAATAGAGAATTGCTTCAAAACAGGAGTAGTTTGGTTAATATTTCGTTCATCTTAGAAGTAAACAAGAATTTAAAAGTTGCATATTTGTAAACTTTTGAGTGCTTCGGAAAATCAAAATTGAAGCATGATGTAAAAATTGAAATATGATTTAAACGCAAATATTAATAATTATAATACCTCATTGTAAGTGTGCAAAGGTTACAACATTGTCGTTGAGGAAGCATGATTATTATATGTGTATCTACAATGAATCTACACTACAATTGTCATTCTGAATGAAATATAATGAAGAATCTCAAGTTATTGAATGCAAATAAGAGATTTTTCCTTCGTCAGAATGACAAAAGAAAAATAATAAAAACTTTGCTAAAAAATGAGATAGTTAAGCAGTATAAAAATAAAGAACAAGCATCACACAGCTTTCATTACTGATGCTTACCGGAACGTGAGGAAATTTTCCGTTGAAATACAAAGAATCCCCCTCTTTTAAGATGATTTCTTCGTTGTCAATCACATATTTCACTTCTCCTTTCAGAATATATTTGAATTCCCAGGCATCTGTAATGACCTTTTCTCTTTTAGAATTGGGTTCGAGAGTAAGCAGTACAGCTTCAAACCCTAAAGAATGAAGACTTTTGCTGAAGATATGCATGTATTTGAATCCTTCAGCTTCCACCTCCTTTTCGATGACTTGCTGGCTTTCTTTCGGAACATAGATGAATTTGGCGTTGGATTTTTTCTCAACTCCTTCAAAAAAATAACTGGCGTCAATCTCAAGCGACTGAATCAGATCCAATAAAACAGGAAGTGAAGGAATGGTTCTTCCATTTTCAATCCTCGAAACAAGTCCGTTGCTTACATTCGCTTTGAAAGCCAGTTCGTTAATGGTTAAATTATTCTTTTTTCTAATATCCTTTAATCTCTTGCCGATACCTATTAAAAAGTCATTCATACTGTGTGCAATTTAACCTGAATTATTTTTTCATCATTATATTCAAAACAAAGGTAATATTATTCTATATAGGTTGTATGGTAAAAAGAGGAATTCACAAAAAGGTAAAGTGATATAAAAGTGGAAAAATAAAAAACGCAAAGTTGGCAAGTTTATTAATTATGCTGTTTTATTTTGATCGCGAGGGCACTTCGTTCAGCTAAGAATGCAATCATTGCATAGTGAAACGCCCTTGCGATCACTGTATAATTTTATATTGAAATTTCTTTGCGGATTTTGCGTTAAATCTAATCCATTTGAACGGAAGCATAATCGTTTGTAGTAGACTCCTATCTTCCAGACTCCCTTATTCTTTCTCTATTCCAGGTTTGCCCATCCCAAGAAAATTTACCTATTTTTGTAAAATTCCTTATTTCATCTATGAAAAAAATTATTCTTATCGAAGACGAAACCAGTGTTGTCTCATTTATTAAAAAGGGACTTCAGGAAAATGGGTATGAAATTTCTGTTGCTTTTGACGGGCGTACAGGAGTGCAGCTGGTGCAGGCTAACGATTTCGATCTGGTTATTTTAGACATTATGCTTCCGGAAATGAATGGTCTGGACGTGTGTAAAGAAATAAGAAAAACCAATCAGAGCGTTCCTATTTTATTTTTGACTGCTTTGGGAACTTCTGAAAATATCGTTCTTGGGCTGGAAAGCGGCGGAGATGATTATCTGGTGAAACCTTTTAAATTTATTGAACTGGTGGCACGCGTGAAATCTCTGCTCAGAAGAAGCAATAACAACGGACCACAGGAAATTGCCGAACCGGAGCCGGATAATGAACACGTATTTCAGTTTTCGGATCTGATGGTGAATGATTATACCAAGAAAGTAACCCGTGCCGGAGAAGATATTTCCCTTACTTCCACAGAATATAAACTCCTGTTGTATTTCCTGAATAATCCTGAAAAAGTAATTTCAAGAGCTGAAATTCTGGATGCGGTCTGGGGCGTAAATTATGAGCTGGGAACCAATGTGGTGGATGTTTATGTCAACTATTTAAGAAAAAAACTGGATAGCCAGGATGATAATAAATTGATTCATACCGTGATAGGAATGGGGTATGTGTTGAAAAAAACATAATGAATGTTTAATAAAGTCATTACAAATCAAACCAAAACGATGGTGCTTTTGATGCTGGTTTTTACCGCCATCATTTTGCTGTTCAGTGGTTTGGTGTACTTTTCTATTGTTAATTTTTCGCATCAGAGGTTTTATGAGCTGCTGAAGATCAGGACGGCAACTATTGTTCAGATTGAAAAAAGCAAAGATCATCTTGATCTTCCGGAAAACTATGTTCTCAACAGTTTAAATGATGAGGAACTTCCGATGGAAAAAGACTATGTTTTTGCTGTTCCCAGTGATTCCAATTTCAAAAAAATATCTCAGGAAGTTCATATTCCTTCATATTTCTTTAAAAATATTATCAAAGAAGGAGAGTCCAATTATAATGATGAAGAATTCTATTATATAGGACAAAGCTTCAGATATGATGATAAAGATTATATTGCCATTGCTTCAGCCAAAAACCATTATGTGGTTTATTATTTAGGCTTTTTAAAACGAACACTGCTTACCTGTATTGTACTGTCTCTGTTCTTTAGTATGATTTTCTCTTTTTATTTATCTAAAACTTTATTCAGACCGATCTTAAAAATCACTGGAAAAGTAAAGGAAATCAGTTCCGAAAACCTTCATTTAAGGCTGGAGTCTCAGCCTGATAATAAAGAACTTAACGAACTGGTGGATACTTTCAACGATATGCTCAACCGTATTGAAACCTCTTTCGAAACCCAGAATCATCTGATCGGAAATGTTTCCCACGAATTGAGAACTCCTCTCACCTCCATTATGGGTGAGGCGGATGTGGCACTTTCCATCAGCAGAACGGCCGATGAATACAAAGAAACCCTGGGAATCATTCTGGATGAAGCTGAAAAACTCGATAAAAAGATCAAAGCACTGCTTATGATTGCTCAAACCGGATTTGATGGAAAGATTCAGAAAATGGATAAGGTAAGAATCGATCAGCTTCTTTGGGATGTTATTGAAACGCTCAGAAGAATTGATTCCAGAAACAATATTTACCTTGATATCAGCATGCTTCCCGATAATCCGAAGAAACTGAAAGTACAGGGGAATGAGCAGTTGTTACATCTTGCCGTAGCTAATATCATCAGTAATGGCTGTAAATATTCTAATTTCCAGCAGGTTAAGGTTTCTCTCGGAGCCACCAATACAGATGTCTACATCATTGTAAAAGATAATGGTATCGGAATTCCGGAAGTGGAAATGAACAAAATCTACGATCCGTTTTTCAGGGCTTCGAATACCAATAATTACGAAGGCTACGGAATCGGGCTTCCGCTGGCAAGAAATATTGTAAGAATGCACCATGGTGAACTGATTGTAAGCTCGCACGAGAATCAGGGAACAACAGTACAGATGCGTTTTCCTAATTTCTACAGCACTCAGAAGGGCGAAGAAACCAATAAATAAGAATCTCTGTTCTGACTCTTTTCATTTTTTTTTAATTTTTTTTTTTTTTTTTTTTTTTTTTTTTTTTTTGTTTTGTTTTGAAAATCAACATGTTGTATGTTGGTTTTGCTTATTTTCGATTTTAGTTCATTGGTGTATGAACCCTCGTTAACAATTTTCTAATCTCATTTTAATCTCTTTAATCACATTTTAATTCCGTTCCAAAGATCTTCTAATATGGTCGTTCTAGTTTTGTATCATCAAAAAAGATAAACACAATACAAAATAATAAGAACATGGCTAAAACAATTTTAATTGCAACAGATTACTCTCTTGAGTCATTGAACATATTGAAAAAAGTACTTAAAGAGAAAGATGCAGCAGAAGATCAGAACCAATATAATATCCTTCTGACTTCCGGATATGATTCCGGAGATTCTATCAGGGATCTTTTATTCAGTACCAAAACATCGATATTCAATAAAATCAGGCCTACGGAATTCTGTGATGCCTACGGAATCATCAGCAATAAATATCCACACCTGGTCAATAAAATCATATGTGATGTCTTTACAGGAAGTTTCCAGAGGACATTCAATCAATACGTTAAGACGGAAAATATTGAGGAAGCTTATTATTCTCCTTCTATCAAAAGCAAAGGAAAGGGCAAATTTGATCTGATTCCTTACATCAAAAAGTGTAAAGACCTGAAGTCTCATGAAATCCCTGTTGAAGTAAGAAAAAGACTTCCGGAAAGAGGAAGGCTGGCAGAGATCTTTGTGGAAGCCTAAGAAGTTAAACACTATTTAAAAAGATAAAAAATGTTAAGAAATTATAGTAACAGCAGGACACTGGGAGACAATATCAGGTTGGGGACGCTGACTGCCTTTACGGCAGGTACTATAAATATAGCATCCCTATTGATATTTCTCTCTTTTACGTCGAACGTAACGGGACACTACGCTATTTTGGCGGCGGAAATCAGTAAAGGAAACTGGACGCAGGTGGGAGTAGTAGGAGGATGGATCTTTTTGTTCTTCTTCGGAAGTTTCGTGTCCAACTTTATCGTCATCAATTTTAATAATAAAAGCAAATATTTTGCCCATGCCATGCCGATTGTGCTGGAAATTATATGTCTTCTTTTTGTGGGAATATACGGGCAGTTTTATTACCAGAAAACATTAGAAGAAACAGAATATTTAGTAGCATTAATGCTTTTCGCTACCGGCCTTCAGAACGGTCTTACCGCAAGTATTTCCAACTTCTCTGTAAAAACGACCCACCTTACCGGAACTACTACTGACCTTGGAATTCTGGCATCGATGTTTACCCAGAAAAAGTACAGAAAAAACGGAGAGCTGATTGGCAGAGCAAAACTTCTCATGAGTATTATGCTTGCTTATGTAATGGGAGCTGTATTTTCAGGATTAACTTACTACTATCTGGAATTCAGAGTGTTCTATGTCATCAGCATATGTCTTCTGGTTGTCATCGGGTATGATGCCTATAAAATTCATATCCGTCACTTCAACACGAAGTACAGATACAACAGGATTTACAAAAAGCCCAATATTTTTGCTTTCCTGTATGAGAAAATCCATGGAATTCCTAAAAGAGAGAAGAAAAGAAAATTGGTCTTTGAGGATTAAAATAGAAAACACACTATTAATTTTTTGTATAAACTAGCTGTAAATGCCCTTATTTTATTATAAAATAAGGGTATTTTTCTTAAAGATGATCTTACTAATCAGTATTTCTGTTGTTTTTTGCCCTATTTACTGGCTGCTGAAATGAAAGTTTCCGGATGAGACAAATCAACTTGCTAACGCCCTTCATTACAAACATTAAAAAAATCGGTTGGGGATAAATAGGCAAAAATGTTGATAATTAAATATTAAATCACGATTTTAGTATTTTAATTCCCGTTTCCATTAACTATTTTTGTAAGTTGATTTACGTTTTTATGTCAGATATTATTCAGCTTTTACCGGATCATGTAGCCAACCAAATTGCAGCAGGAGAGGTGGTGCAGAGGCCTGCATCCATTGTGAAAGAACTTTTGGAAAATGCTATTGATGCAGATGCAACGAAAATTGAACTGATCATCAGAGATGCCGGGAAAAACCTTATTCAGGTGGTAGATGACGGAAAAGGAATGTCTGAAACAGATGCCCGCATGGCGTTTGAAAGACATGCTACCTCCAAAATAAAAGGAACAGAAGATATCTTTAAGATTGCCACAAAAGGCTTCCGCGGTGAAGCACTGGCTTCGATAGCAGCGGTTTCACAGGTGGAGCTGAGAACGAAACAGAAAGATACTTCCATCGGAACCAATATCTATATTGAAGGAGGCGTTTTCCAGTTTCAGGACCCGGTTCAGACAGCAGACGGATCAAACTTTCTGGTTAAAAATCTTTTCTATAACGTTCCTGCAAGAAGGAAGTTTTTGAAAAATAATAATATTGAATTCAGACACGTAATCGATGAATTTCAACGAGTTGCACTAGCTCATGAGAACCTTGAGTTTTCCCTGTTCCATGATGACGAAGCTGTTTTCAGGCTGAGAAAAGGAAGTCAGATGCAGCGTATTGTGGATGTTTTCGGAAGAAAATTACAGCCACTTTTAATTCCCATTAAAGAAGATATTATCTGGTGTAAGCTTCACGGTTTTGTTGCCAAGCCAGAAGGAGCAAAGAAAGCAAGGGGAGAACAGTTCCTTTTTGTGAATGGAAGGTATTTCAGAAGTCCATACTTCAATAAAGCAGTACAGGAAGCTTTTGAAGGGCTGCTTCAACCTGGATATGTGCCATCCTTTTTCCTTTTCCTGGAACTTGATCCGGAGAAAATAGATGTCAACATCCATCCACAGAAAACAGAAGTGAAATTTGAAGATGAACATCTCATTTTTGCTTTGCTTCGTTCAACCATTAAAAGATCTTTAGGAATTTATAATGTTTCTCCAAGTCTTGATTTCGACAGAGATCCAGAGCTGGATGAAATGATGAATAAACCGATTCCCAGCAAAGGAAATGGAGGCGGAACCGGTGGCGGTGTTTTTAAAATGCCTGAAATCATTGTAGATAAAGACTATAATCCGTTTCTGGAAGAAAAAAATGTAGTACATCCGGAGGAAATTCAGAACCTTACAGAAATGTACCATCAGAATATTACGGCAGAACCTTCAAAGATCAATCTTTTTGAAGATGAAGATTTTGACGAAGACCTGATGAGACTTCCCAATGGATACTGGCTTTTCAACAAAGGAGATGTCACATTAATGCTGGATTTGGGAAGAATGCACAGATTATTGGTTTCTGAAGGAAATAAATCCACCAAAAAATCCAATACAAACAGCCATGCTCTTCTTTTCTCTCTGGAATATCATATGAATGAAATCGAAAAGACAAAATACAATTCGATAAAAAAATATCTTCCGGAATTAGGGTTTGACATGAAAATTGCTCATGAAAGTGTACTTCGAATAGATTCACTTCCAGAGGGATTGAAAGAAACCCAGGCCATGAAATTTCTCGAAAACCTTTTTGAGATCCTGGACTACAAGACGGAAGAAGAATTTATGCAGTATTACCATAACCAATGGAGTAAAATGCAGTCGAAGTCAAGATTTGACTTTATTTATAAAAAAGATGCGGAACAGCTTATTAAAGATTTTACAGCATTAGGCTTCCCGGAATTTTTACCGGACGGCAAAAGATGCTTTTATGAAGTTCCGTTTAATGATTTTAAAAACAAATTTTAAAGAATATGTTTAACAATATACCACCCATCACAAGGAATATTATTATAATCAATGTTATAGTTTTCATTGTGACTTCTTTACTTGGAGATAAGATTGTTGAGTATCTCGCAGCCTTTTATCCTTTTTCTCCATTTTTCCACTCATGGCAGGTGATTACTCATATGTTCATGCATGGAAGTATTATGCATATTCTATTTAATATGATGACACTTTTTAGCTTTGGACCAATTCTGGAACAGACATTAGGAGATAAAAAGTATCTGATTTTATATTTTGTAAGTGGTCTTGGGGCTTTTTTTCTTTTCAATGCATGGAATTTTGTGGAAGTGCAGCAGTTCTCTCGTGAACTGGAACAGTTAGGGTTTAATGTGAATGCCTATTTATCTGGTGCCAGCGTTGAGTTTGCAGGAAATACAGGCTCAGTTCTTAAACAAAAAGAGTTACTGAAAAGTTTAACAGATATTTTAACAACGCCAATGGTTGGCGCTTCCGGAGCAATTTTCGGAGTAGTAGCTGCATTTGCAACATTGTATCCCGATTCTAAAATTGGAATCATGTTTATTCCTGTGCCTATAAAAGTAAAATATCTTTTGCCTATTATTGTTGTGGTTTCCATATATCTTGGGGTGTCAGGAAATGGAGGAGGCGTTGCTCACCTGGCTCACGTGGGTGGTGCTTTGGTAGGATGGCTGCTGGCAAGAATTTGGAAAAAACATTTGTACAGATTCAACTAAAGCAGCATTGTGAAGGCTTTCCGACTTATATTGTTCATAATCCACCTGGGAATTTTATTTCTACTGTTGGGTACTTTATTAAACGCTTACGTTCCACCAAAGATTTTTCCATGGTTTAATCTGCTTTCCTTAGGTTTTCCTGTGCTTATTATAGTATATGTGATTCTAACGGTTTTCTGGGTATTCAGCTGGAAAAAACGAGCTTTTGTATTTATGTTTGCAGGTTTAGCGTTTATCAATCCTGTAAAACGTTGGGTTAATTATTCTTCGCCTGAAAGTGGGAATTCTGATATAAAAATAGTTTCTTTCAATACGAGAGCTGGCGGAAGAGGAAGCGCGGAGACAGGACCTTACCTGAAGTCTCTGGATGCGGATGTTCTTCTTTTACAGGAGGATGCCGGTATAATATATCGATTTGATGGATATCAGAAAGCAAATCCTGGTGGAGGTTTGACGATTTTAACCAAACACAGAATTGTTAAACAGCAGCTCATAGATCCGCAGGATGAAAATGTAAGAATTCCCGGATTACAGGTTGATATAGAAATTAAAGGTAAGGTATACAGATTCATTGATGTATATCTTAATCCATTCCGCTTCGAAAAAGAGATGGTGAGACTTAATGGAAATACCGATACGGATGAACAAAAAATAAAAGATGTTATTAAAAGGCTGATTCCCACCTTTAAAAAGCATCAGGATCAGGTAGCACTCATTCGGGAGGCAATTGATAATTCTCCTTATCCCGTTATTCTAGCAGGCGATTTTAATTCTGTGCCCAATTCTTACGAATATTATCATTTGTCAGACGGGCTTGAAGATGCATTTCTGACTGCAGGAAAAGGAAGCGCAACCAGTTTTCATGATTATAAATTCCCAATTAGAATTGACTATATTTTTTCTTCAAAGTCATTAAAGGCAATATCTTATGAAGTTGACCGTTCTGTAAGTATTTCAGATCATTATCCTGTCACAGTTAAGTTTTCTACGGAGAGTAAATAATCATAAAAATAGTTAAAGTTATCTGCTTGGTAGGATTTTTGTTGAAAGAAAACCGTACCAAGACCATTTTTTCATGAAGTTTAACCAGATATTACTATTTATACATATCATTGTTGCTGTTTTGCTGTTATGCACATTGGGGAATGCATGGATTCCACCCAATATTTTAGGCAACCTGAATCTTCTGTCTCTTGGTTTTCCTTATCTGATTCTGGCACATGTAATTTTTACGCTGATCTGGATCTTTAAAAAAGAAAAAATTGCTATTGCATTTGTATTAGGGACATTTATTTTCTATAATCCAATCAGAAGATGGATCAACTTTTCTCCCAAAACAGAAAATTTAAAAACAATACGGGATATCAAGGTATTGACATTTAATGTGAAGTACGGAGAGTATGGCTGGGATAAAGTAAAGGACTACATCAAAGCACAGGATGCTGATATTATTCTGGTACAGGAAAAAGATACCAATCGTGTTATAAAACGTGATCTTATAAAATATCCGTCAGTTATTCTTAAAACTAAGCATAAAATTGTAAGACAAGCGGAACTTATTGATGAGAAAGCCCGTGGAAATTCATTCTATGCTGATATAGATATCAATGGAAAAGTAATCAGAATTATTAATGTATATCTTGAACCCTTCAGACTTCATAAATCGATGTTTACGAAACTAGATGGATTTGGTTTGGGAAATATTTCAACATTACTTTCTCATATGACTCCTACATTCCAGGCCCACGAAGATCAGGTAAAAAGAATCAGGAAAATGGTAGATTTATCTCCTTATCCTGTTATTTTGGCTGGTGATTTTAATTCGGTTCCCAATTCTTATGAATATTACAATCTTGGTAAAGACCTTCAGGATGCCTTTCTGGTAGCAGGAAAAGGTAGCGCAAGCAGTTTTCACGATTATAAAGTTCCTTTGAGGATTGATTATATTTTCACTTCGAAATCCATCATTCCGTTAAGCTATAAAGTAGACCAGTCTGTGAAATTATCGGATCACTATCCTGTAATTGCAGAATTTCTATTAAATTAGTTCCATGAAAAATTTACTGGCTGCGATTTTTATTTTTACCATTCTTTTTACGGCTTGTTCCAAGAAAGAATCTCCAGGCTTCGGAGCTGAACATGAAGTAAAAATACGTTATGATACTACCGCTATCGACTCCTTTTCTACAGGAGCTGTTTCAGTAGATATTGCACGCAAAATAAGAATGTCTTCTCCTCAGTATATTGATTCTGTAAAACAGGCTAAAAAGTTACAGGATGAAGAAAATAAGCTCAAAGCAGAGCTTGAAAAAGAAAACAAGGCAAAACAGGAAGAAGAAAAGAAAAAAGCAGAGGCTGAAAAGAAGCTGAAGACAGCAGAAAAGCCGTCAGCCCAGGAAACTAAACCAGAATAAATACGAATTCCATTAAAAAATAAACAATATGAAAAAACAAATTCTAGCTGCAATCGTGATCTCAGTATTCACTGTAGCATGTACAAAATCAACAACAAAAACAGAACAGGTAGAGAATCCTGACGGATCTACTACCACTACTACCACTACCACTACCACTACTGAAACACCTAACGTTGTGGATAGTGCAAAGATCAGCAATGCTAAGGAAGATGTGAAGGCTAAAGTAGATGAAGCAGGTAATAAGATTGATGCCGCTGCTCAGAAGGCAAAAGATAAAATAGATGCCACGGCTGATAAGACAAAAAAGGATCTTAACAAAGCTGGTCAGGATATAAAGACTGAAGCTAATAAAGTAGGGCAGGATGCAAAAGAAGCTGCGAAAAAAGGAGCTTCGAAAGTAGAGGAAGCCGCCAAGAAAGTAAAAGAAGATTTAAGCAAATAATTTAAAAGCCGTAGTTCAGTAGAATTACGGCTTTTTAGTATGCAGTGTAGAGGGTTAAGAATCCCTCTCTTATTTATTCATTTCCAGCAGTGGATCAATATATTCTCTGTCGTTGCTTAATCTTGGCACTTTATTTTGTCCGCCTAGTTTTCCTTTAGCTTCCAGCCAGTGATAGAAAAGATTTTCTTTAGCGATATGTACAATCGGCCTTTTTAGAGTCATATTGTTGTATCTTTTTGCTTCATAGTCTGAATTAATGGTTTTTAAATGCTTGTCAAAAGCATCAATAAAATTGTCCAGGCTGTCAGGCTGCCGGCTGAATTCAAAAATCCATTCGTGGGCACCCCCTTCATTTCCTTTCATAAAAACCGGAGCTCCTGTAAAATCTGTGATCTGTGCTCCTGTTAATTCGCAGGCTTTGGAAAGCGCAGATTCTACATTGGTAATCATCAGTTCTTCCCCGAAGGCATTGATATAATGCTTTGTTCTTCCCGTTATTTTTATTCTGAAAGGATTAATTGACGTAAAGACAACCGTATCACCAATCAGGTATCTCCAAAGCCCTCCATTGGTAGTGATCACCATGGCGTAATTTTTTCCTGTTTCCACATCTTCCAGACTTACCACCTTCGGATTTGAAAAATGAAACTGATCCATCGGGATAAACTCATAAAATATCCCATAATCCAGCATCAGCAGCATCTCATCACTATCTGATCTGTCCTGGATACCAAAGAAGCCTTCGGAAGCATTGTAAATTTCGTAGTAATTGATGTTTTTTCCGATGATCTGCCTGAATTGTTCCCTGTAGGGCTTAAAGCTGATTCCGCCGTGAAAAAACACCTCTAAATTAGGCCACAGCTCAGAAATGCTTCCTACATTGGTTTCTCTTAATACTCTTTGCAGAAGAACCATCATCCAGCTTGGTACTCCAAGGATACTTCCTACATCTTCATTTTTTACTTCAGAAGTGATTGCTTTAAGCTTGCTTTCCCATTCTCCCATTAAAGAAACTTTCTTACTCGGTGTGGTGGTAATTTCTACCCAAAAAGGCAGGTTGTCAATTAAAATAGCAGATAAATCTCCGAATTTTGTATTGAAATCAGCATACAGCTCAGAACTTCCGCCTAGGCGTAGATTTTTATAATTAAAAAGCTGGTTTTCGGGATGGTTGTTGGCATAAATGGAAACCATGTCCTTTCCGGCCTTCATGTGGCAGTATTCAAGGCTTTCAGCAGAGATAGGAATGAATTTGCTTTTAGCATTGGTAGTACCCGATGATTTGGCAAAATGTTTAATAAGACCTGGCCAGCTTACGTCCTTATATCCCTGTCTGGCTTTTTCAATAAAAGGTTCCATTTCTTCATAGGTAACAATAGGAACTTTGTTTTTGAAATCCTGATAACTTGAGATAGAATTGAATCCGTATAGTTTGCCATATTCCGTATCCTCCGCATGAAACAACTGAGAAAAAAGTATACCTTTCTGGGTTTCAATAGGATGGTCCATAAAATTCTGTATCTGGTCAATCCTTTGACGGATGAACCAGTTGACTACGGTATTGAAAAGTGCTTTGGTTGCCATTTCAACAAATATAATGATATTTGAATTTTCAGAAAATTTTTTACGTGATTAAATAAAAAAACCGTCACAAAATTTGTAACGGTTTGATATTTATTTGATTGCTTGTTAGCAATATTCATCGTATGCTGCCTGAAGGTTTGCTGCAATAGCACCTGCAGGGTTTCCTTCGATGTGATGTCTTTCCAGCATGTGAACCAATTCGCCATCTTTGAAAAGTGCTACACATGGAGAACTTGGAGGGAATGGAGCAAGATGTTTTCTTGCTTCTACTACAGCCTCAGTATCAAATCCTGCAAATACAGTTGTTAAATGATCTGGTTTTTTGTCTCCAGTCAAAGAGTAAACTACTCCAGGTCTTGCAGCACCTGCAGCACAACCACATACGGAGTTGATTACCAATAATGTAGTTCCAGACTGCTTCAATGCATCTTCTACCTGAGCCGGAGTTGTTAAATCCTGGAAACCTTTATCTGTAAGCTCTGCCTTCATAGGCATTACTAAATCTGTTGGATACATATATTTTGTTTTTTATCTCTACAAAGTTAAGCAATTCTTTGCGTTTGTTCAATATATAAAAACTATCAATTGATTAGTCATATAAAATTAACCAAATATTAATATTGTAATAATATGCTATAAATAATGAAATAATACTAGGAATATTAAAATATTATTATTAAATTTGAAATGATTCTGAAAAACAAACGATCATGAAAAAACATTTATTGCTTTCCCTCAAGCAATTAATAACTTAAATACTTTCTGAAATATGGTAGTAGCTTAATTCTTTTTTTCAGTTTAGAATCAAAACTGATTAACAAACTTTAATATCCAAAGAAATGAATCCCGGAACTGAATAGCTCCGGGATTCTTTAATCAAATCGATATGCAAAGGTTGTATATCCTTAGTTATGGAATGAGATATGTGTTTGCGAAATTAAGATCAATTCAAAATCCCGAAACCTGAATCACATTATGAAAGGAGCTTTTTAGCCATCTCGGAAATACTTTTTCCGTCTGATTTTCCTGCTAATGCTTTTGATGCCACTCCCATTACCTTCCCTAAATCTTTAGCAGATTCAGCTCCGGTTTCAGAAATAATATTTTTAATTTCTGTTTCTAATTCTTCAGCAGTAAGCTGTTTGGGTAAAAACTGCTCAATAACTTTCATTTGAGCATCTTCTACTTCTGCAAGGTCATTTCTTCCCTGTGCAGTAAATTGATCGTAAGAATCCTTACGTTGTTTTACCATTCTCTGAAGAATAGCAATTTCCTGTTCTGCGGTTACTTCGGCTCCGATAGCTTCAGTTTTAAGCAGTAATATCTGGGATTTCACAGCACGCAGAGAATCCAAAGCCACTTTGTCTTTGGCTCTCATTGCTGTTTTTATAGCTTCGTTTATTGTATTTTCTAAACTCATTTTTATATGCTTTATGCTTTAGGCAATAAGCAGTAAGCTTTTGGATTCGGCCAGAATAGCCTATAGCTTACTGCGTATAGCTTATAGCGTTTAGTCTACGTCTTTATTTAAAAATCTGTTTTCTCTGATCTGCATAGATCCATTGTTATCAGACAGGTAAGTGTTGATGTTCTGGTCTGATGCATTGTTTCCGTCAATAGAAATATTTTTTCTTTTAAAAGCAGGAATAGATTCGAATTCACTTGTGCTGTCAAAATTTTGGTAGCGGGAGTTGAATTCTTTTAATTTATTTCTTCTTTCAATCACTCTGTCCTGATCCATCGTTTTATTCACGAAAGTGAATTCTGATTCTTCAGCTTTTGGAGTTTCAATTTCAGTTTTGTTTTCAAAAGTTGATCTTACTTCAATCTTTGGTTCTTCCTGTTTCTGGTAGAAAGTTTCAATCTTTTGAGTGGGTTCAGCTATCGCAGCATTTGCAGGTGTATTAAATTCTGCTTTTGGCTGTCCAAAATCCGTATTAGGTTCGTTTCTGATAGGCTCGTTTACGAAGAAACTGAATTCAACAGGTTTTTCATTTGAAAATGAGTTGTTGAATGGAGTTCCGGATTGTGGCTCCTCTTTTTTGTTTTCAAAATCAAATGAGAAAGACTGGATCTCAAGATCATTAGGATCTTCATTCTCTTCATCAATAGAGAATAAGCTGTATTCCTCTTCTCCTTCTTCTTCATTTCTCCAGTTTTGTTCCGGGATGTTTACCGTATCTTCCTCTTTATCAAAGAATTTTATTTCAGTTCTGGGCAGCTCTTCTTCAATAATCATTTTTTTTTCAGCAGACGTCACATTGAACGGAGTGTCATGCTCTTCGTCATCCAGTCTGAAAAGATTTTTTCCGCCAAAATCATGGGTTGCCTCAGGAGCTGATTCTCTTTCTTCTCTTGTTTTGAAAGGAGAGTTTTTAGGAGTATCAAAACTGTCGTTAAGACTAATTCTGATTTTTTCTGTAGGTCCTGCAAATTTTTTATTATCATTAGAGAACCCAGTTGCGATAACAAGAACGCTTACTGCATCTCCTAATTCTTCATCTGCTCCCACCCCGAAAATGATATCTGCAGTATTTCCTGCTTCTTTCTGGATGTGGTCCATGATGATACCGATCTCATCCATGGTAACTTCTTCAGCACCACTTCTTATCAATAACAGAACGTTCTTAGCTCCTGTAATCTTATTGTCATTCAATAACGGAGAATCAAGGGCTTTTCTTACAGCTTCTTCGGCTTTATTTTCACCTGAAGCTGTTCCTGTAGACATCAATGCTGTACCAGAATTCTGAAGTACAGATTTAGCATCTCTAAAGTCAATGTTTACATCAAAGTAACCGGTAATAACTTCTGCCATACCTTTCGCGGCATTGGTTAACACTTCATCGGCCTTTGAGAATCCCTGTTTGAATCCAAGGTTTCCGAATTGCTGTCTTAGTTTATCATTGTTGATCACAATAAGCGAGTCAACATTATTTCTTAATTTATCAAGACCGTTTTCTGCCTGTTCCAGTCTTCTTTTCCCTTCAAAACTGAAAGGAACGGTAACAATACCTACGGTAAGAATTCCCATGTCTTTTGCCACTTTAGCAATGACGGGAGCGGCTCCGGTACCTGTACCACCACCCATTCCGGCGGTGATGAACACCATTTTGGTGTTTTGCCCCATAGCGGCCTTGATATCCTCAATACTTTCAATCGCTGATTTTTCTCCTACTTCAGGATCGGCACCAGCTCCAAGACCTTCTGTGATAGAAGTTCCCAACTGAACTTTATTGGCTACCGGGTTATTATCTAAAGTCTGAGCATCCGTATTACAGATCACGAAATCAACTCCGTGAATTCCTTTCTCGTACATGTGCTTCAAAGCGTTGTTTCCACCGCCCCCTACACCGATTACTTTTATAATGGATGAATTTCCTTTTGGCAAATCAAATGAAAATCCTTGTGTACCTATATTTTCCATAACTATACTTTTAATAATTGATAAGTGATAGATGATAATTGATGAATGATATTCGTTATTAAATTAATAAATATTAAATTATTTCCAGCTATCATTGACCATTAATCTTGTACCATTTATATTTATTCTACTTCTTCAAAGAATTTTTTTACTTTTTCCATAAGCGACTGTCCAAAGGTCAGCTTCGCCTTTCTGTTCTCCTGTCTCTCATTTTCAAAAGACTGCTGCTCCTGAACGGGTGCTGTCTGTTGAATAGCCTGAACCGTTTCCGGCTGTGCTGAAGGTGTTTCCTGCTTGGGCTGCTCAGTAACGATTTCTGTCTCTTCATCAGCATTCTGCTTTTTGTCTCTGATCTTCAAACTCTCCATCAGTAATCCGATAGAAGTAGCAAATTCAGGACCTTTCAGGTACTGATTTTTATCGTTGGCAATATATTCATTCGCAAAACCGATTCTGCTGTCAAAACCTGTGGTATAATTGGCAAGCTGACGAAGATGTTTCAGATTTGAACCCCCTCCTGTAAGAACGATTCCGGCAATCAGTTTTTTCTTTTGTTCAAAAGCACCGTAAGCTTTCAGTTCTGTATTCACCATTTCCAAAACTTCTTCTACTCTCGCGTTAATAATCTGCGCTAAAGTTTTTAAAGAAATCTCTTTGTCCGGTCTTCCGTGAAGTCCGGGAATGGTTACAAAAGTACTGTCTTTTTCTAATTCGGGAACAGCCGAACCAAACTTTACTTTCAGTTGTTCTGCATGTTTCTCTATAATGGAACAGCCTTCTTTGATATCTTCGGTAATAATTCCGCCTCCATATGGAATCACACAGGTATGACGGATGATATTATCTTTAAAGATCGCAATATCTGTTGTACCACCACCAATGTCAACAATTGCCACACCGGCTTCTTTTTCTTCTTTTGTAAGAACAGCTTCTGAAGATGCCAATGGCTCTAAAGTAAGGGCTTCCATTTCTAATCCGGCTTCACGAACGCATCTTGCAATATTTCTGATACTGCCCATTTGCCCTACTACAACGTGGAAGTTGGCTTCTAAACGTTTTCCATGCATTCCGACAGGTTCCTGAATTTCACCCTCGGAATCCACTTTATATTCTTGAGGAAGTACGTGGATAATTTCTTCTCCGGGAAGCATAACCAGCTTTTTTACCTGATCTTTTAATGCTTCAATGTCGTCGTCTGTAATAAATTTATCAGGATGTTCACGCATAATATAATCGGAGTGCTGCAGAGAACGGATGTGTTTTCCTGCAATACCTACCGTAACTTTGCGGATAGGAACTCCGGCACTGGATTGTGCTTCGGATACTGCAGCCTTGATTGAATTAATAGTTTGTGAAATGTTATTCACAATACCTTTATGAACACCAAGACTTTTAGCTTTTCCTACACCGAGAACTTCTATTTTCCCGTGTGCATTCCTTCTTCCGACAATCGCGACTATCTTCGTTGTCCCGATGTCCAGACCTACTGAATACTCTTGATTTTCCATTTTATATCGATTTGATTTTTTCTACTTTTTTATCTATAATGATAGTTTCCTATTTGTGTATAACTTATTCTATTTTAACTTTTGCCTTAGGCTTGGACTGGGCCTTGACGGGTGGCTTTTTCTCTGCTTTTTTTGTTTCTTTTGTTTGTCCTTTCGGTTTTGTACTCTCTTTCGTTTTTACCGGTGTGGAGCTGCTTTTTTTTGCCTCTGCTGTTTTGGGTTTTGCCTCCGTCTTTTTAGCGGCTCCCGGGGAAGGAACTTTTGCCAATTCCATTTTTCCCGCCTTTAAAATACTGTCGTTTTCTTTAAAATAAGGGTTTAAAGTAGTGACAATCTGATTCTGATATTTCACAGAAATCATGCTGTATTTCTGAGGGTCCTGATACACCAGATATTTTTCCACAAATGTTTTAAATCCTCTTACTTTAAAATCAATATTATCAAGATCTCCGATCTCAACTCTGTAGTTTCCTTCGCTTGTCAGAAGATTATAACTGTCTTTATTTTTAGAGATTCCGATAAAATATTTTTTACTGAAATCATCTTTATCTATTTTCTCTACCAGCTCTGCCAGCTTTTCATATTCATCCGGCTGCACGTTTCCTGTTACCAGCATACAAGGGTGGGAATAGGTTCTTGAAACAGGGAATTCAACTCCTTTTTCATCCACATAAAAGTCTTTTCCGTCTTTATTTAATCTGAAAACGGGCACTCTCTGTTTGATATCCAGATTGAGCTTTCCGTTCAGGTTCAGATAAACATTGGCGCTGTCTACCGCTGGTAGGGAATTGATCTTTTTTTCCAAAGAAGGAATATTGAGATCCCCCACTTTTCCTGAAGGATTTTCTTTTTTTACAATTTCCCTGATATCTTTTTCATCAACAAAATATACCGGAGTTTTCTCGCTCATTTTTACAGAAATCTTGTTATCCGTAATCTGCTCACGGCTGAATCTTCTCAATGAGAAGCTCAGTAACAATCCTAAGATGATTACAGTGACAACAATTTTTAATATTCTGTATTTATTTTTCATATTTTTCTTTAATCACAAAGGATGTAAAGCAGTTTTATTTTCTTTATAATTTATTTACAACTCGTTTTACTCCATTTTTGAATAATATTGAATGGAAGTTCAAAATCATTCCAAGTTTTATATCTGTTATTCTTAAATAATTTAAAAGCTGGAAAAAATGATAATCATTAATCTCCTGAATTGCCTTTATTTCAATTGTTACTTTGTTTTCAACTAATAAATCTACTCTGAACGCTTTAGAAATTTTTAATTCTTCATATTCAATGTCGATATTTTTTTGACTTTCTACATTCAATCCTCTATTTTTTAGTTCATAAACTAAACATTCTTCATATACATTTTCATAAAGCCCAATTCCAAGCGTACGATGTATTTTCATTCCAGCATCGAAAACAATTTCTGAAATTTTATTTTCAATCATACATTTTGTGTTTTTATTTTTAACGCTATGATCGCAAAGCAATCTTTTTATTTTTTCCGTTCGCGAGGGCGTTTCACTCAGCTACGGCTATATTTTTATAATTTGTTTTAATAATATAATTTGTTTTTCTCATTTGCTGAGTGAAACGCCTTTGCGAACGATTTTATATTTTTATTCGCGAACGCAGCGTTTAATCAAACCTTTTCTATCCATTCACAAATAGGATCATACAGGGTATCTATATTTCCTGCACCTACCGTAAGAAGGATATCAAAATCTTTTTCTTTTATTTTTTCAAAAGCATCGGATAATGTGGATACTTCTTTTTTATCTAATGTTACCTTATCCAACAGCCAGCTTGAAGTAATTCCTTCAAAATTTTCCTGAAGCTCTCTTGCAGGGTAAATATCGAGAAGGATAAGCTCATCTGCTTTGCTTAAACTTTCTGCAAATCCACCTGCGAAATCTCTTGTTCTGCTGAAAAGGTGAGGCTGGAAGGCTACCAACAGCTTTTTGTCAGGGTAAAATGTTCTGATTGAACTCATTACAGCATTGATTTCTGTAGGGTGGTGAGCGTAATCATCAATGTAAATTTTACCGTTTTGATAAATATGTTTGGTATATCTTCTTTTAATTCCTTTAAAATTGGCAATTGCTTTTTTCAGCGTATCAAAATCTGCGCCTAAATTATGCAGAATAGCCAGTGCTACAGTGGCATTTTCCACATTATGAATTCCAGGTATTTCCCAGACAAAATCTTTAACTGTTTCGGTTGGGGTATGGAAATCAAAATAAATTTTATCATGATCCATACGCAGGTTGTCTGAATAATAATCTGCAGGCTCATTTACCGCATAAGTTTGATGCCCTCTGCCAATTTCCAGACCTTTTCTTACAAAAAGTTGTTTGTCTTGAGGAACTAACGCTGCGAATTGTCTGAATCCTTCTTCAATATGATTTATATCTCCATAAATGTCCAGGTGATCAGCATCTGTAGAAGTTACTACTGCCCAGTCTGGAGACAGGTTCAGGAAGCTTCTGTCATATTCGTCTGCCTCTACCACGGAATATTTGGAACCGTTGTACAGGAAGTTGGATTTAAAGTTTTCAGAAATTCCTCCCAAAAAACATGAGAATGGAAGATCAGCTTCTTTGCATAAGTGAGCCACAAGGGTAGACGTGGTAGTCTTTCCATGAGTTCCTGCAACAGCTATACAATCTGTATTTTCTGTGATTAATCCTAAAACTTTAGCACGTTTCAACACTTCAAACTGATTTTGGTTGAAGAAATCAAGGATTCCCAGTGTTTTAATGGCTGGCGTATAAATAACTAATGTATCTTCTTTTTGAAGGGAAGTGATCCTTTCATCAACAAGGTCTTCAAAAACAATATCAATCCCTTCATTCATAAGATTCTGAGTCAGTTTTGTATTGGTTTTGTCATAACCCAATACTTTTTTTCCGGATGCATTGAAATAACGCGCCAATGCACTCATTCCAATACCTCCTATTCCAACGAAGTAAAAAGTTTGATATGTTTGTAAAATGTTCATTTATATTTTAATCTTTAATGGCTCTTGAACAAGTTCAGAGTTTTATTACTAATATTTTATACTATAAAGCTTTCATCAATGACTCGCTAATGAATTAAACTTTAACGGTGTCAGGCTGAGCTTGTCGAAGCCTTCTAATCTTTCATCCTATTTTTTGATAACATTGGTAATAAGTCCCAGTTATCATTTATTATTGCTTCCTTCTTTTTTCTACTCCAACCTTTAATTTGTTTTTCAAAGCTTATAGCTTGAGTAGCATCATTAAATTCATGATAGAAAACAAGTTCTACAGGTTTTCTTGTATACGTGTAACTTTCAGGATTAAATCCGTCATTATGTTCATTAATTCTTCTTTCCAAATCGTTGGTAAAGCCTGTATAATAAGAATTATCAGAACATTTTACAATGTATACATAATATATTTTCATTCATTTGTGTTTGCTTACTGGCCCTTCGACAAGCTCAGGGTGACAGATCTAATACTAACTGTTTTATTGTATTTATGTCAGGCTGAGCTTGTCGAAGCCTTTCCTGATTATTTTATTACTTTAAAAATCTCGTCTACAATTTCTTTTGCGGCGTTTGGCTTGGCAAAGTATTTCAGATTGTCTGACATTTCTTTTCTTACGCTTTCATTTTCGCAGATCTCTGATAATGTATTCCAGAATTTTTCCTGCATTTCAGAGTCTTTTACCATTCTGGCTGCATTTTTTTCAACCAGATTCATGGCATTTTTAGTCTGGTGATCTTCCGCTGCAAAAGGGAAAGGAACCAAAAGCACCGGTTTTTGTGCTACAGCCAACTCTGAAATGGCAATAGCTCCGGCTCTGGAAACAATGATGTCAGCTGCAGAATAAGCCAGTTCCATATCTTTGATGAATTCTTTCAAATGAATGGAAGCTGGAAGCTGTAGGCTGGAAGACAATTCGTTGTAATCCAGCTTTCCTGTTTGCCAAATTAACTGATACCCTTTTTCTTTCAGATTTTCAAGGTTTTCTTTCCACGCATTATTTAATGTTCTTGAGCCTAAAGAGCCGCCTACAGACAGAATTGTAAGTTTGTCTTTATTCAGTCCCATTTTTTCTTTTGCATGAGATGTTTCCTGCATTCCTGAAACAATATTCTCACGGATCGGATTTCCCAAAAACTTTATTTTGTCTGCCGGAAAGCCTTCTACTTTTGGGTAAGCTGTAAAAACGGCTTTAGCTTTCTTGCTTAAGATCTTATTGGTTACTCCTGCATGGGCATTTTGTTCCTGTATGAAAATCGGGATTTCCATTTTGCTTGCTTCATAAAGGGCGGGGCCACTGGCAAATCCTCCCGTTCCTACAGCAAAGTCGGGAGCGAAGTTTTTGATAATCCTTTTAGATTTTGATAAACTTTTCAGAATCTTAAAAGGAAGCCCCAGATTGGATAAAAGATTTCCTCTGTCGATTCCTGCGATATCAATTCCTTCAATTTTATAGCCTGCCTGTGGAATTTTTTCCATTTCCATTTTGCCGTTGGCGCCAATGAACAAAAATTCTGCATCAGGAAATCTTTTTCTGATCTCATCTGCAATAGCGATGGCCGGGAAGATATGTCCTCCTGTTCCTCCGCCGGATAATAGTATTTTTAATTTTTTGTCCATTTTAAGCGATATCGTTTATTTCTGCTATACTTTGTTTTTTACCCATTCCTTCTTCATCATAAATCTGAATCCTTGAGCTTATATTTAAAATAATGCCTAACTGTAAATAGGTTACCAGCATTGAGGTTCCTCCGTAACTGATCAAAGGCAGAGGCTGCCCTGTTACCGGGATCAGGTTTACAGCAACGGCTATATTTACCGAAAGCTGGATAAAGATCATTACCCCGAGACTGAGCACAAGCAACGATCCGAAGAAGGCTGGCATTTTACTGGCAATCATTACAATTCTTATCATCATGATCAGGTATAAACAGATCAGGAAAGCCGCTCCTATAACTCCATACTCTTCTACGATGACCGCGAAAATAAAGTCGGAGGCCGATTGCGGAAGCATTTGTTTTAAGGCACTTTTTCCTGGTCCCATTCCGGTAATTCCTCCGTGAACAATGGCTGCTTTGGCCTGCATTACCTGATAATTTTTTGCTTTTACGCTTTCATCATCTACATCAGCTGATTTTGCTTTGCTTGAGGTAAATGTTTCGATACGGCTCATCCATGTATGTACACGGTTTCCGCCAATCATGTTCGTATTAAGGGCAATTAATAAAAATAACACAATAGCTACAAATGATGCAGAAATGAACCCTGCAATATATTTCCAGTGAAGCTGTCCTATAATAAGAACGACTACGGAAACCATTAAAATCATTAACGCCGTTGAACCGTTATCTTTGGCTACCAATACAAAAACAAGCAGAATAGGCCCGAAAATATACATGATATTTTCTATCGGAAGCCTTTCTCTGGTGATCTTCTTGGTTAAATATCTGCACAGGTAGATGATCAGCATTAAAAAGGCAAATGATGAAGGCTGGAAAGAGATCGGTGTTCCTGGGATTTTCAGCCATCTGGAAGCACTGGCTCCATCAATGGTCTGTCCGGTAAACATGGTAACGATCAGCAGAATAATCATCAGGCCGAGTAGAATACTGCTGAGCTTTCCGATGTATTCGTATTTTATAGTTCCTACCAGTCTCATAATGGCTAGCCCCAGGACTACAAAGAACATGTGTTTGATAACGTGGCCTGTTGTGGTCCCGTTATTAACAATGTATTCAAGATTTGAACTTGCAGAGTATACAGGGAAGATAGAGAAAATGGAGATCACAAGGATGACCATCCAAAGTACTTTATCGCCCTTTAGAAATTCAAATCTGCTTTCTGTGTTCTGTTCGTCCATATTTTATGCTATTGGCTTCTGGCTACTGGCCATTGGCTTTTAATACCTGTTGTTTAAACTGTCGTCCTCTATCTTCATAGCTTTTGAACAAGTCAAAGCTTGCGCAGCATGGAGATAACAAGACCGTATCGCCTTTTTTAGCCAGTGATTTTGAAATTTTCACGGCTTCTTCCATGCTTGAAGTATCATAAATAAACTCTTTCTTATTTTTAAAGAAATCGATGATCTTTTTGTTATCTACTCCAAGGCAAACAATTGCCTTTACTTTTCTTTTGACTAAATCTTCAATTTCGGTATAGTCGTTTCCTTTATCTAATCCGCCAACAATCCAAACAGTTGCCGTTTTCATACTTTCTAAGGCGTAGTAAGTAGCATTCACATTGGTTGCCTTACTGTCATTAATATATTTTACGTTATCAATTTCAGTAACGAACTCTAATCTATGCTCTACAGCCTGGAATGTCATCAATGAATGTCTGATACTTTCATTGTTGATTTTTAATATCTTACCGGCAATGGATGCAGCTAAGCTGTTGGCCACATTGTGATTTCCCAGCAGAGACAATTCTTCAACTTTCATTGAGAATTCGTCTTTCATTTTTACTACAATTTCATCATCATTAATGAATCCTCCTTCCGTCAGCTTCTCTTTGATGGAGAAAGGAATCATTTTCGCCTTTATTTCAAGCTTTTCAAGAAGGTTTTTACTCATTTCATCATCTTTGTTATAGATGAAGAAGTTATCATTCTCCTGATTTTCCGTGATTCGGAATTTGGCCAATGCATATTCTTCATAATTGTAGTTGTACTGATCCAGGTGATCCTGAGACAGATTCAACAATAAAGAAATATAAGGTCTGAAATTCTGAATATCATCCAGCTGGAAAGAGCTTACTTCCAATACATAATATTCATGGTTTTCATCTGCCACCTGCTTGGCAAAGCTGTATCCGATGTTTCCTCCTAAACCTACATTCAATCCGTCATTTTTCAGGATATAGTAAATCAGGGAAGTTGTGGTTGTTTTTCCGTTGCTTCCGGTAATGGCAATGATCTTTGCATCTGTAAATTCTGAAGCAAATTCAATTTCAGAGGAAAGTCTGATTCCTTTTTCATGAATTTTATTGATGATATCAGCCTTTTTCGGAATTCCCGGGCTTTTTACGATCCAGTCAGCATTTAAAATCCTTTCTTCATCATGGTTTCCTTCTTCAAATTCAATTTCATTTTCGGTAAGAAACTGCTTATAGTTATCCTTAATGGCTCCTTTATCTGAAAGAAATACTTCCAGACCTTTCTTTTTAGCCAGATAAGCAGCTCCGCATCCGCTTTCTCCACCTCCTAAAACAACTATTTTCATATTATAAAAGCTTTATGCTATAGGCTTTAAGCTTTACGCTTATTGCTTACAGCTTTTAATTTTTATCTCATTTTTAATGTGATCAGACATACAATGGCCAATATTACCCCGATGATAATCATTCGGTTCACGATTTTACTTTCGTGGAACCCTTCCTTTTGATAGTGATGGTGTAATGGTGACATTTTGAAGAGTCTGTTGTTTTGGGCATATTCCAGCCCATATTTTCTTTTTCTGTATTTGAAAACAACTACCTGAAGCATTACAGACAGGTTTTCAATTAAGAAGATTCCGCATAATACAGGAATCAGCAGTTCTTTTCTTAAAATAATGGCTAAAACGGCTATCACGCCTCCCAGCATCAGACTTCCGGTATCTCCCATGAAAACCTGCGCGGGATAGGTGTTGTACCAGAAGAATCCGATTACGGCACCTACCATTGCCACGGCAAAAATGGTGGTTTCCCCCATGTTGGGGAGGAACATGATATTGAGATAGTCTGCAAAGATGATGTTCCCTGAAAGGTAAGCGAAAAGAGCCAGTGTAAGTAATATAATGGCACTTGTTCCTGCTGCGAGACCGTCAATTCCATCGGTGATATTGGCTCCGTTTGAAACGGCTGTTACAATGAAGATCACGATAGGAATAAAGACAATCCATGCCCACTCATGGGCATCTTTATCATTCATCCAAAACAAAATTCCACTATAGTCGAACTCATTATTTTTTGCAAAAGGAACGGTGGAAACGGTGATTTTTTCTGTAGGCATAAAGTTTTGCTCTACATTATTTCGGTTCACCACCTTGGCATCTGCATATTTTCTTTTAACGGTAATGTCAGGGTGGAAATACATTGTAATTCCGACAATTAGCCCTAAACCAACCTGTCCTACAATTTTAAATTTACCACTTAAACCGTCTTTGTTTTTTTTAATTTTCTTTAAGTAATCGTCCAGGAAACCAATAGCACCCATCCAGAACATAGAAACGAGCAGCAGAACAATGTACACATTGGTAATTCTTGTAAACAGCAATACCGGAATGATGGTTGCCAGAATAATAATAAGGCCTCCCATGGTAGGGGTTCCCTCTTTTTGTTTCTGCCCGTCCAATCCCAGATCTCGTACCAATTCTCCCATTTGTTTTGTTCTCAGGTAATTGATGACTCTTTTTCCGTAGACAAGAGCAATAATCAATGAGAATAATACAGCCATTCCGGCACGAAAAGAAATGTATTTCAACATTCCTAATCCCGGAATGTGAATTCCATGGTTGGTTAGATATTCGTATAGATAGTATAGCATAGTTTCAATTGTTAATAAATGATCATTGATAATTGATGAATGATTGAGCAATTATTCTTTCAGTTATCACTTGTAATTTATTTGCTCATTAATTTCCAAAGCTCATTAATTACTTCTTTGTCATCAAAATGATGTTTCACACCATTGATCTCCTGATAGGTTTCGTGGCCTTTGCCGGCAACTAAAACAATATCTTTGGGTTCTGCAAACTTGATGGCCATTTTTATGGCTTCTTTTCTGTCCGGAATTGAAGTGTATTTGCTGAAATTCTGGGGTTCAACACCTGCTTCAATTTCTTTGATGATCTGTGCAGGATCTTCTGTTCTCGGATTGTCTGAAGTGATGATTGCCAGGGTTGATTTTTTAGTGGCAATATTTCCCATTTCAGGTCTTTTGGAGTGATCTCTGTCTCCTCCACAACCGAATACAGTAATTAATCTTTCGTTTTTGGTTCTGATATCGTTAATGCTGCCCAGAATGTTTTCCAAAGCATCCGGAGTGTGTGCATAGTCTACGATAAAGAATATTCCGCCATCAGATTTGAAGGTTTCAAATCTTCCGGAAACTCTTTTTAACTGGCTGATAGCCTGAAGAATTTCATCCTGCTGAAAGCCAAGTTCAGCAGCAATTCCGAAGACAAGCAGTAAGTTATATACATTGAATTTCCCGGTCAGTGTCGTCCAGAATTCTTTTCCGTTGAAATTCAACAGCATTCCGTTGAAATCTACTTCCAATAATTTCCCGTGATAGTCTGCCATGGTTTTCAAAGCATAAGACTTCTTTTTAGCCTTGGTGTTCTGAAGCATGACATTACCATTTTTATCATCTACATTGGTGATGGCAATGGCGGTATCTTCTAATTGATCAAAGAATCTTTTCTTCGTCTTTAAATATTCTTCGAACGTTTTATGATAATCTAAATGATCATGAGTAAGGTTGGTAAAGCCTGCTATTTTGAAGTGTAGTCCTTCAATTCTGTTTTGGGCAATTCCGTGTGAGCTTACTTCCATGAAGGCAAATTCACATCCTTTTTCTACCGCTTCAGCCAAAATCCTGTTGATTGTAATGACATCAGGGGTGGTATGGGTAGCCGGGATAATTTCTTCACCGATTCTGATTTCAACAGTGGAAAGTAAAGCCGCTGGGTATCCCAGGTTCTTGAAAACGTCAAAAAGAAGGGTGGAAACAGATGTTTTTCCGTTAGTTCCTGTAATTCCTATCAGTTTTAACTTCTGAGAAGGGTTTCCATAGAAATTAGAAGCAAGGTGGCCTAAGGTTTTAGATGAATCTTTTACCTGAATATACGTTACATTTTCAACCAAAGTTTCGGGAAATTCTTCGCAAACGATTGCTGCTGCTCCTTTTTCAATAGCAGATGCAATGAATGAGTGACCATCCACCACCGTTCCTCTCATCGCAATGTAAAGAGAGTTTTCTGTAACCTTTCTGCTGTCGATCACCAATTCAGTAACCTCACGGTTGTTGTCACCGTGGATTTCCAGTACTGGGATTCTGTTTACTAATTCTGTTATAATCATCTTTATCAATAAGGCTTTGCCTTATTCTGGTTTAAATGGTCCTTCCGGAACCTTGGTTTTAATTTTGCAGAGACAAATAAATTCTCTGGTTTTTACTGATTGTTGTGCCTTCCAGAGGGAATTGTTCTTTAATTCTTCCTACTCCTTTATAATCGACGCGGTAGCCTAAGTTTTCCAGCTGCGGGATTACATTTTTTCCGATTAATCCTACTACATTAGGCATTTGCTTATCATTGACGGCTACTTTAACGTTAGGTTCCACCATTTTGCTCAGGTTTACCTTTTTGTCTACCAGCATTTCTTTTTCAATATTCTGAGGTGTTTTCAGGAATGTTTTTCCTGCAATTTCTTTAAACACCGGAGCTGAAACGGAACCTCCATAAAATCCTTTTGCGGTATTAGGCTCACTGATCATTACATAGCACGTATATTTTGGGGCATCAGCCGGATAGAATCCTGCAAATGATGCTCGGTACTTCATTGGGCCAGGCAGCCAGTATTCAAATCTTGCAGTACCTGTTTTTCCTGCCATTTTCAGATTAGGAGTAAAAATGCTTCGTCCTGTTCCTTTTTCTACAGCTTTTGTTAAAGCGCTGGTCATCATTTTAATCGCTTTTTCAGAAGCCATTTTGTTCACCATCACTTCAGGCTTTGCATTGTACATTACCTTTCCGTCTTTCAGTATTTTATCAATGAATAAAGGCTTAAGCATTTTACCTCCATTGGCAACCCCGTTGTAGAAAGTTGTCAGCTGCAGCAGGTTGATGTTGGAAGAGTATCCGTAAGAAATGGAAGCCAGCGTTGCTGCATTCCATCTTTTATTTTGTGGAGTTACGATCTTCGGTTTTGTGATTCCCGGAAGTTCTATATCCATTTTATCGAATAATTTCCAACGTTTCAGGTGGTCAAGGAAAATCTGTGGCTTTTCGGCATAATACTTTGTAATCAGCTTTGAAGTTCCTACGTTACTGGATTTTGCCAATACATCACTGATATCGTATGTTCCTCCTCCGTGGCCGTCAGAGATTCGCTGTTTTGCATAGACCCAAACACCGTTTCCTACGTTTACGGTTGTGTTTTCATCGATGAATCCATCATCCATTGCTGCTAAAAGCGAAATGGTTTTAAAAGTAGATCCAGGTTCGATATTATCTTTCAGAGCATAGTTGTAAGAGTCTTCGTAATCTCCTGATTCTGTTCTTTTTAAATTAACAAGAGCACGTACTTTTCCGGTTTCAACTTCCATGACAATGACGGTCCCGTGTTTGGCTTCGAAATTAATCAGCTGTTTCTCAAGAGCGGAGTGCGCAATGTCTTGAATTCTAAGGTCTAAGGTGGTGTACACATCTTCTCCGTCTACCGGTTCCTGCACCTTCCAGAAGTCGATAGGTTTCCATTGGGAAGAATTGATTCTTTGCTCCAGTCTTTTGCCGTCTGTTCCGGTTAAATATTTTGAGAATGCACCTTCCAGCCCGGATTTAAGCTCGCCGTTATCCATACCGATAGTTCCGGCACCGATTTCCGAAGTAGCCAATTCTCTTTTATAGTTTCGGTCAACAATAAATCCTCCTTTATTTTTTCCTTTTTTGAAGATCGGGAACTTTCGGATTCTGTCGTATTGATCGAAATCAAGACCTTTTACTAAAGTATAATACTGGTTTTTCTTTTTCTTCTGCTCGTCAAACTTCTGTCTGAATTCTCCTCTTGATTTTCCGAACATTTTGCTCAGAGAATCAGTAAGTGCTCCGATATTGTTGGAATACACCGTATCTTTCATTGTTTTGAAGTCAAGATAGATGTCATATCGCATTACAGTGGTAGCGAGAATTGAACCGTCGGACGCAAAAAGGTTACCGCGGGCAGCTTTTAAAGTGGCTTCACGATAGTTTTTATTAATGTAATCATCTTTTATTTCCTGAACATTGGTATTCTGAAGGACTACAATTCTTGCCAGGAACATGACAAACACGCACAAAGCTACCACTGCAAAGAGGTAGCCCCATCGTAAGGTTTTCTTACGTTTATTGTCGTATTCATTTTGCTTTTGCATCTGTACTGTCCAGTTTTATTAGCAATTTATGAGGATGGTTTTCCAGGGGCATCAGTGAATCCCGTGCAACCTCTTTCCCCAGTTGTGATTCCATTTTTACTTTGATCAGCTTACTCTGGGCGTAAGCATTTCGTGATTTGTATTCTTCTGTTTCTTCTTTTAAGGCGTTTACAATTTTTATTTTTTTATTGACGAGATGGTTGGTATAAATCATGGCCATCATCAGAACAAATAAGAGGAGAAAATACTTGTAATGTACTTTGATCTCATCACGATTCAGAAAGTTTCCTTTTATAATGTCTATAAAAGTGAGTCTTTTCTGGGGGCGATTTGTTGTTCTTTTTGCCAAAGCTTTGTTTATAATTAATTAATGATAAATGATGATCGATATTTTAAAATCATTTATCAATAATCTGTTATCATTTATACTTTAATTCCTGTTCTCATCTTAGCACTTCTTGCTCTTGAGTTTTCTTCAATTTCCTGGTCATCAGGAATGATTGCTTTACTCTTTATCAATTCAAATGCCTTTTTATAATTTCCGTAGATATCTCTTTCCGGTTCTCCTTCAAACATTCCGTTTTTCAGGAATCTTTTTACCAAACGGTCTTCTAAGGAGTGATAAGAAATAACCACTAATCTTCCTTCCGGTTTCAATACATTAAAAGCCTGAACCAGCATTTCTTTCAATACTTCAAGTTCCTGATTGACTTCAATTCTTATCGCCTGAAAAAGCTGAGCATAGAATTTATTAACCTTGTGAGGCGGAATATAGCTGAACAGTTTTTTCAGATCTTCCGTAGTGTCTATACTTTTTGTTTTTCTGTGATGAACAATTTCTCTCGCCAGCTTTCTTGCTTCTCTTAGTTCTCCATAGTGATAGAAAAGGTCTGCAAGCTCACTTTCTTCATATTCATTAATCACTCTCTTGGCATCCAGATTCTGCATTACATTCATTCTCATATCCAAAGGAGCATTGCTTCTTGTTGAGAACCCTCTGTCTGCTTCATCAAACTGATGAGAAGACACACCTAAGTCTGCCAAAACACCATCCACCTGTGAAATGCCATACATCAGCAAAGAGTTTTCCAGAAACCTGAAATTCTGATTAACTAATGTAAACCTTGGGTCATCAATTGTATTTTTAAGTGCATCCAGATCCTGATCAAAACTGAACAATCTCCCTTTGTCGGAAAGTCTGCTCAGGATTTCTCTTGAGTGGCCTCCGCCTCCAAAGGTGCAGTCCACATATATTCCGTCAGGATTCGTCACCAAATCATCAACACTCTGCTTCAACAAAACGGGGTTATGATACATGCTTAATTGTGTTTTTTGTTTACTATATAATCAATTAATAACCTACTACAGTTATTCTTCATCGAAAGAGCCCATTACATCTTCAGCCAGGCTTGCAAAATCAGCTTCGTTGGTAGCAATTACCTTTTCATAGGCTTCTTTGTCCCAAATCTCAAAGAGTTCTCCTGCACTGGTAATCACAATATCTTTCTGAAGATTTGCGAAAACTGTGAGGTCTTTAGAGATCTGTAATCTTCCTGCATTATCCAACTCTACTGTTTTTACTCCTGCTGTAAACATTCGTATGAAATCAGCATTCTTTTTTATGAACCTGTTCAGTTTATTAATTTTGCCCATCAGTTTGTCCCATGCATTCATAGGATAAACTTCCAGACAAGGTTGGAACACAGATCTTTTGACTACAAACGCCTTATCGTCGAAGTTTTCCATCTGTTTGATTAAAGATGAAGGAACTTTTAAGCGGCCTTTGTCGTCAATTTTACACTCATATGTCCCAATGAAATTTTTCATTTGGGACAAATTTATATAATAATTTCCAAAATTTCCCACTTTTTCCCACTTTTTGACTTAATGTTAATAAGTTTTATTAAAGATTGAATTTCAATAATGTAAAATACTGATATGAAGAGACTTGTTGAAAGTGTTATTTGGGCCATAATAAAGAGGTTTTGAAAAAAAAAGTTAAAAAGGAGAATATTATATTATTTTTATCTTAAATTAGGATAATCAAAATTTTTTTGAGGTTTAATTTGTATTTTTGCAGGGCTTTATTAAGGCGTTTTATGATATTTAGTACAAAAAAAGAAAAGAAATATTCCTATGTAGAAGCGGGAGAAGGACATCCATTGGTGCTGTTGCACGGGTTAATGGGTGGTTTGAGTAATTTCGATAAAATGGTAGATTTTTTTTCGGATAGGGGCTTCAAAGTATATGTTCCTCAGCTGCCGATCTATGATCTGCCGGTACTCAATACCAACCTTACCACTATCGCAAAATATATTATCAAGTTTATAGAAAGTCATATTGAGGGACCTGTCTCTATTGTAGGAAACTCAATGGGCGGTCATGTAGGGCTTATTTTAACTTTGGCAAGACCTGATCTGGTAAAGAATCTTGTTCTTACAGGAAGTTCCGGTTTGTATGAAAGGACTTTCGGAGACAGCTTTCCGAGAAAGAATGACCGTTCATATATCAGAAAGAAAACGGAAGAAGTTTTCTATGATCCAAAGGTAGCAACAGAAGATCTTGTAGATGAAGTTTTTGCAGTGGTGAATGACAGAATGAAAGGAATCAAGACGGTAATGCTGGCGAGAAGTGCCATCAAACACAATATGCTGCATGATCTTCCGAAGATTGTGACGCCTACCTGTCTGATATGGGGTAAACAAGATAATGTGACTCCTCCTGAAGTGGCAGAAGATATGCACAAGTTTATTCCTAATTCGGATTTATTCTGGATTGATAAATGCGGCCATGCAGCCATGATGGAAAAACCGGATGAATTCAATGAAATCCTGTACAACTGGATAAAAGATAAAGTTTAAAACATATAAGTAACCATTAAGAGCTTTTCTTAATGGTTTATTTTTCTAAAATACATTCAAAAAATGATTATCAAAACAGCAGAGTTTGTAAAGAGTAGCGGAAAATGGCAGGAATGCCCGGAACCCAATATTCCCGAGTATGCTTTTATCGGAAGATCGAACGTAGGAAAATCATCACTGATCAATGCCATGATGAATCATAAAGATCTGGCTAAAACATCACAGACCCCGGGAAAAACCCAGCTGATCAATCATTTTTTAGTGAACGAAAACTGGTATCTTACTGATTTACCAGGATATGGCTATGCAAAGGTTTCAAAAGTTCAGCGAAAGGATTTTGAAAAGCTGATTACCAATTACATTCTGAACAGAAGAAATCTTGTTAACCTTTTTGTTCTGGTAGATGTGAGACATACTCCGCAGAAAATTGATCTGGAATTCATCCAATGGTGTGGTGAAAGCGGAATACCGTTTTCCATTGTCTTCACAAAGGCAGATAAACTGAAACCGAATGCGGTTATCAAAAACGTTGAAGACTATAAAGCCGAGCTTCATAAAACATGGGAAGATCTTCCCGAACTGTATATTACTTCAGCAGAAAAGAAGGAGGGAGGAGATAACATTCTTGATTTTATCCAAAAGACCAATGATTTTTTAAAGAATAATAATATAAGCTTCGATGAGTAGTAATATGATCTGGAAAATTAAAACATTTGATGAATTTACGGTTCCGGAATTATATGCAGTACTGAAGGCACGTATTGATGTTTTCGTTATTGAACAGAACTGTCCTTATCCTGATCTGGATAATTATGATCAGAAAGCAGTGCACATCTGGGCTGAAGAGGGAGGACAGGTTTTAGCCTATTGCCGTGTTTTTGATAAAGGCATAAAATATGAGGAAACTTCTATCGGCAGAGTTCTGACAACAGAGCAGGCGAGAGGTAAAAGCCTGGGAAAGCAATTGATACAATATGCCGTAGAAACAATAGAAAACCGTTTTCATACTTCTGAAATCAAAATATCTGCACAGGATTATCTTTTAAGATTTTACAGTGGGTTCGGATTTGTAGATACAGGGAAGAAATATCTGGAAGATGATATTCCGCATACGGAAATGATAAGAAAGTAAAAAGGTATCTCAAACGAGATACCTTTTTTCGAACTGTATAAAATTATATTGGGTGCTATTAGTTTTTTTCATCATTTCTTACGTCAAAAGTAAGGCTATTGTAAAAAGTAACCTTACGGAAAACCGTAATTGACTTAATTTTTTAATATTAATTGCAGTTGGTACAATATGATCTGTCCACATATTGTTTGCTGCTTCCTGAATAATAATAACATCCTCCTCTGGATCCTACATATAATTGTTGACCATTATACGAACATCCTTTACTGGAAGTGTATGATCTTGAATAAACTTGCCTTTTCGACTTGTTTTTTTTATTAACCTTACTTTTTCTGGGTTTTTTGCCAGAAAATTCTTTGATAAAAATCACATTGGTGCTATAAGCTGAAAGGCTGTCGGGAAATAATATTGCTAAACCAAAGAGGCCTGTAAAAAATAGTTTTTTCATGGTATTTATATAATTTTTACTTATCCTCGATGAATAATTGCTTCATTTAATGCGTTTACAATTTTTTGAATGTAATCTCTGTCTTTTGATACAATACTATTAACTTCTCCAGCATTTGTGCTTATTCGTACTGCATATTGATTTTTAATAGTAAAAAACCACCAAAAACCTAGAATTAAAATTATTATTCCCATCCAAAAAATCTCTTTTGAGAAAAGGAGTATAAAACCTACAATGATCAGTAGAAGGGCCTTGTTTTTACTTTTAATAATTTCAAAAATATAAACAGAAGAGATGTTCCTCATAGCATATGTTTTTGAATGTGTTATATATCTTGACTGCGTAACTTTTATAGAACTGTCATTATAAAATATTGTTTCATTTTGGGTGATCGCTTCCATTATTTAGTATTTTTAATTATTGTAAAGGTTTAGATCAAAATCCTAATTCTGAGACTTTCGAAAAGCTATCTGTGAACTCATAAAATTATTTATTGATTAACATCCCAAAAGTACAATCCTCTAAAAACCAATCCTTACGGAAAACCGTAAAGCAAAAACCTTCCAAAAAATGAAAGGTTTGTATACGAAAATAACTCTGGTAAAGTTTAAATTATTCCCAAATCTTTGCAGAAAGCAACAAGTTGTTCATTACTTGTTATCTGAAGATCTTCTTTCATGCTGTTGAGTTTTTTCTCTACGCTGCTTAAGCTGTTGGGCTTAATATGGTTATTCTGAAGATAAACTGGTATATTTTTCTGTAAAACTCCCTGCGATAAGAGAGACACCAAAGTGATGTCATAGTTGGAAAACTCATAATTGTTGAGCTTCTTTACTTCCTGTTTAAGATCCAGGGAAAGATAATTTTCATTCACATAGGTAGAAGCGATTGCTTTTTTCAGTTCTTTTGAGTCATTTCGGGCTTTACGGACAAATCCATTGATTCCGTACTCGTTGAAAAGACTATCGATCACTCCGGACCTATGTTCTGCTGAAAAAACAATTACCTTTAAAGAAGGCTGCAGCACCTTAATGGTTTTTATCAGCTCTTTTCCATCTTTAAGATTTTGTAGGTTGTGGTCTTCTTCAAAAGAAAGATCTGTAATTAACAAATCATAAAGATCATCTTCACGAATGGATTTTTGAATTTTAGCTAATGCATCATCACAATAATAGACATAATCTGTGTTGGAAATATTAAGGTCTTCTAATGTTTTCTGTACAGAAATACTGCTACTCTCGTGATCTTCAGCGATTAAAATTTTTTTGAACATTCTTTTTCTTTTTTAAGAAGCAGGAAATGAAATATAAATTTTCAATCCCTTTTCGGTTTCAGTGTCAAAAATAATTTCTCCATGAATAGTTTCAATACGGGAATCCGTATTTGTTAAACCATTTTTGTAGATAATTCCTCCTGGGATACCAATTCCATTGTCTGTATACTGAATTTGTATGATGTTATTTTTTCTTTCAAATTTAAAGGCAACCAGTGTGGCATGACTGTGTTTTTTCATATTTATAAGAAGTTCCCTCATGACCTGGTAGATTTCTTCCCGGGTAAATTCATTCAGGGTTTTCCATATATTTTCATCATTTCCGGCAAGGTAAGTCTTCACATTTTCATTATTAAACGAAGCAATAAGTGTTGATATTATCTTACTGAATTCGGGTCTATTTTCAGAAGCGGTCTTCTCATAAGAAATATCTCTGGACTTTTCATAGACAAATTCCAGCTCATCAAGTACTTTTTCTTTATCAAAATCTTCCTGATTTTCGATCTTCGTCATAACCTGATAAATACCATTGGCTACCACATCATGTACTTTTTTGGAAAGATGAAGTTGGTTCTCCTTTATTCTTAATTCATTTTCCCGCTGCAGTCCTTTTTTTCTTCTCTTGTAAACTATCCAGCCTCCAACTAAGCTTAAAGACAGAATTCCCAAAACCACATTTTGCTTCAGAATTCTGTTTTGTTTTTGAACTGTAATGATTTTTAACTTTTGGTTTTCTGCATTCTTCTTTTCTACATCAAATTCTATTAATGCGAATCTGTTTTTTGCTTTATCCCTTGATAATTGAATACTGTCGTTAAGATGTTGATATTCTGTAAAATAACCTCGCAAATGTATTCCTTTGTCATTTTTTACCAGAAAGTCAAGTGCCTCTAATCTGTCATTAGGATTTTTGATCGCCTTTGCCAAACGATATTTTTCATTAATATGATACAAAGCTTTAGCCCTGTCCAAGGGCAGATAATATTCAGCAAGATGAGAATGACTGGATATTAGCCCTGTTTTATCATTGATTTTTTGTCTTAAAACAACTGCGGCTAGCAAGCCTTCTTCTGCCTTATAATTATTATTTTCAAGCCAGCTGATATAATTGTAATTATCTAAAATTCTTGCATAGTCTATCTCATGTTGTTGTAAATCTTTATCTTTAAGCAAAGATTTGTAGATACGAATTCCTTGTGAATAACTTTTTAGTTTTCCATAGGTATCTGCAATATTATTCTTAATTCTGATTTTCTGATAATTATCTGAACTTGCCTGCAATGCCTTATGATACCATGTGAGAGCCTCAGAATAATGTTTGATATTCTTTTCAGATATCGCAAGGTTATTGTAAATGGAAGGAAGGTAAGCAGAATCTTGAGGCAGTTTTAAAAAAGATAATGCATCAATAGCTCTTTCGTTACTGCTAAGATAATCTCCGATATCATTCAGGATAATAGCCTTGGTTATTAGGCAGGATGCAATGTTGGCTGAATCATTCTTTAGCTTATAGATACTTTCGGCTTTTGAAAGGAGTGTGAACGCCTTTACATTATCATTGTTATATAGAGATGTTGCTTCATTGTACATCTTGTCCGCTTCAGCAGAAGAGGATTTTACCGGAGAATTTCTGTTTTCGGAAAAATTACAGCTAATGAATAAAAGAAGAATTCCTAGAAATTTTAAACCGGCATACATGATATTAATTGATAGCAACTAAAGGTATTAAAAAAAGGACAATTTTCATTGCCCTTTTGTCTAATTATTTTTTTGGGGGCAAAATCTGCCCTGTTTCTCCACTTGTATCTTCAGGAGCCATTCGTGTTTCGTTAGAAAAGCTCATTGCAGAGAATTCATAGTTATTGTTATCAGTTGCTGTTGTATTGGCATTATTATCTGAAAATGCTAAGCCTAATAGCATTATTATAAGTTGGATCATTTCCTTTAAAATTTTCGAAGTTGAAACTGTATTTCTTCCTCTCACGATCTATTGATTGTGAGCTGTACACTGTTAAAATTTCGAAGCGCTTCTTAATTTTTTTAGGGAAGTGAACCTTTAAAAACGGAGGCGAAACATCTGCTTCCCAATCCGGAGTTTAATCTCTGTTTTCTCTGGTTTTTTGAAATCAGGTGTAGTAATGTTTTGTTGATTTCTAAGGCAAATTTGAGGTAAAAAAAGAAAGAAATGCTAGACAAAACATGGACATCAATAGACAGTAACTATGTGTGGAATTATTACGGAAATCCGTAATGAGGTATGACTGAAAATCATCTACTTTGTAATGCCCGAAAACACTGTTTATGTCCAAGAAAAAACTACTGATTAATGAAGTATTTGAGCAGGCAAGAAGAGAGTCAGAGAAAACCACAAAAAGTGGATTAGCTTCCTATCTGCATCTTTGTTTTATTGATAACCTGAAATTCTATGAAATTTCAGAGAAAACATTCATACGATATTATGAAGACTTTGTAGAGGGTAACAGCAGCAGGAATATCGAGGCAGAGAGACTGAACAAAATGAGCCAGTATATAGGCTATAAAGACTTTACTGATTTTTCTAGGACTTTTATCAGAAATGATGAAAAAAAGAATCTGACCACGGTAAAAATAAGTGTGGATCAGGATGAGGAGATTATATCAGAAAGGCTGTCCAAAATCAATATTAACATCATTAATGAGCAGCACTTTAAAATGCCGGAGTTTGCCAGACAGAATAGCTTTGGTCTCTTCGGCATATTAATGCTTGGAGGACTTTTGATTGGGAATTATTATTGTTCATCAGGAAACAGAAATGCATATGAACCATTCAGTTTTTTAAATCTGCCTTCAATTGAAAAAAATTGTATGTATTGGGATCAAAACGAATACAAGCTGACAGATTGCAGTGAAGAAAACCTTGTATTGGATATTGTTCCTAAAGATAACATTCAGATTAAATATTTTAAACGTATTACAAGGAAAGATACCCTAACAGTGGAAAATGCCTTGGGGAAAATATGGTATTCAAAATTCAATGGAAAAGTTGAGTTTTTTACCATGGATGGGGTTGATCCGGAAAATAAAAAAGAATTAAAACCGGCCACTGAATATATCATTAGAAAATATTCCGGAAAAAATGAAATGATACAGATAGAATAAACTTTCTTCGTAAATAGTTAAAAATCAATTGGAATGTTTCCTGGCGTATTCATTTTTGCGCCAAAAAAGAAGCGAAGAGACTTCCCCTTCGCTTCTGATATATTACATTGATCTGTCAGCTTTTGGCTAAGCTAAAACTTACAATTTTTATTCTATGTTCAGCATTCCCAATTCACCGAAATACTTTTTAAACTTTTGGATTTTAGGACCTACTACTGCGCTGCAGTAAGGCTGTGTTGGGTTTTCATTATAATATCCCTGATGGTATTGTTCTGCAGGCCAGAATTTATCGAATTTCGTTAATTCCGTTACATAAGTACCTGTCCATCTTCCTGAATCCTGAGATACTTTGATGGCTTTTTCGGCCTTTGCTTTCTCTGCATCATCTTTATAGTAGATAACAGAGCGGTATTGGGTTCCGATGTCGTTCCCCTGTCTGTTCAATTGAGTAGGATCATGAAGGAAGAAAAACACATCCATCAGCTGTTCATAAGAAATAACTGACGGATCATAAGTGATCTGTACCACTTCCGCATGTCCTGTCTCTCCAGTGCAAACCTCCTGATACGTCGGGTTATCTTTATGTCCACCTGAATATCCTGAAATAGCAGATTGTACCCCTTTCAGCATATTGAAACAGCTTTCTACGCACCAGAAACATCCACCACCGAAGGTAATCTGTTCTAAATTATTGTTGTCCATTGTAGGTAATTATATTGTTTTATGATCTCTTCCTTTATCCGGAAAAGCTGATCAAAAATAGGAAAAACTTTTTCATTTGAACACGATTTTACGTCTGAAACGTAAATTACAATGATAGATGTGACAAATGGTTTTCAAACACAAATAACACCAATGTCTTCACAAATAGTCACAAGAAAATACAGGATAACCATCTGTGAAAATCTGTGCGATCTGTGGTCAAAATGGATTCAATACAAATGTGAATAGTTGATATCTGAGATAGTTTAAAGCTGCTGGTATTAGCGCTGTCATGCTGAGCTTTGTCGAAGCATCTTAATTACGCTAATTTAATTTTAAACACAAATAACACCAATGTCTTCACAAATAGACACCAGAAAATATAGGATAATCATCTGTAAAAATCTGTGCAATCTGTGGGAAAAACAAAAAGCACCCTAAAAGGATGCTCTCATATTATTTGAACTGCGTTCAGTTATTTTTCCCAAACCAAAGCACTCGCCCCAAGAATAGCAGCATCAGCTTCGTCAAGCTCACTGAATACGAGCTTTACTTTATTTCTGAAGATTGGAAGAAGGTTTCTTTCCATATGAAGTTTAGCAGGCTTTAAAATAAAATCTCCTGCTTTGATTACTCCTCCGAACAGAAGAATAGCTTCAGGCGAAGAGAACATTACAAAATTGGCTAATGCTTCTCCCAGTTTCTGACCTGTATATCTGAAAACCTCAATCGCAATAGGATCTTCCTTGATAGCACATTCGTATACTGTTTTAGAATTGATCTCGTCTTCAGGGTATTGGTTCAGCATTGATTCCGGGAACTCTGCTCTCATTTTCTTTGCTGTGATGGTGATTCCCGTAGCAGATGCATAGGCTTCAAGACTTCCTTCAGAACCTGTACTCCAGTGTTTTCTACCGCCCGGCTTCACAATCGTATGGCCCAGCTCTCCGGCAAACCCGTCATGTCCGTAGATTAAGCTCCCATTAGCGATAATTCCACTGCCTACACCTGTTCCAAGGGTAATCATAATGAAATCTTTCATTCCTCTTGCAGCTCCGAAAAGCATCTCTCCCAGTGCAGCAGCATTGGCATCATTGGTGACGGTACAAGGCAGATTGAATTTTGCCGTCATTAACTCAGTGAAAGGAATAACACCTTTCCATGGAAGATTAGGGGCAAGTTCTATAGTTCCTTTGTAATAGTTGGCGTTCGGTGCGCCTACTCCGATTCCGTCAAAGTGTGCTTCAGTACCATATTTTTCCATCATTGGGCGAACATGTTCATATAAAGCATCGATGAAATCTTCCACTTTGTCATAGGCATCAGTTTTCAGATTTCCTTTATCCAGAACTTCACCACGGTGATTTACAATTCCGAATTTAGTATTGGTTCCGCCGATGTCAACTCCAAGGGCAACTTGTTTTGATAAATCTATTAATGACATTTCTATTATTAAATTCTAGGGGCTAAAATTATAAAAAAGATTGTATTAATAGATTATTAACTGGGTTTTATTTAATACTTTAAGTTGTTTTTTTCTTTTTTCTTCCCCACCAGATCATAAATCCGGTAACCGGAAGAGAAGCACAGATAATGCTTACGATAAAAGCAATGATCTTGGTAGGAAGTCCCAGAATGGCACCTACGTGAATATCATAATTGGCGTTTACAACCTTTTCTCCGAAGTTTTTGTCTTTCGGGTCATGAGTATGCAGCAATTCTCCGGAGTTTTCATCGAAGATTAAGCTGCTGCTTTTATGGTAAGAATAAGAAAGGTGTTTCACATACACCTCAAAGTTGGGATGCTCGTGATCATCCATATGGGGATGTCCTAAATCTATGGCAAAACCATACGAATCCGGATATTTTGTCTGTACTGTATTGATAATTTTATCCAGTGTTCCTTCTGTCCTCAATTCAATAGGAGCTTTCGTCTTAATATGGGAAAAATCCGGGTATTTGGTTTCTCCACCGGAAAAGATCACATAAATCATGGCCTGAACTACAAAAAATGCATAGAAAAGTCCTGTAATAGAGAAAATTAAAGCAAAGATAGAGGCATAAAACCCTAAGACATTATGAAGATCATAGTTTTTTCGTTTCCAGCTTTTAATGTTTTTCCATTTGAAAGCAAAACGCTGTTTTCTTGCTGCTTTGTTCTTTGGCCACCATAGAATAATTCCGGAGATCAGCATGATGATAAAAATAATAACAGGAATTCCTACTACATAAGTTCCCCAGTCCTGTTTCAAAAGGTAGCTCCAGTGGATCATTTTTACAATGTTGAAGAAGCCGTTTTTTTCATCATAAACTCTTAATACCTTTCCGGTGTAAGGGTTTACATAAGCCTGTTTATAGATAGGAAATTCATCAAAATAATTCCAGGCATCGGTATTATGTTCATACCAGAAGAACATGTAAGACATTTTTTTGTCTATAGGAACATTTACCCAGTGGATAGGATATTTCTCTTTTACCTGTTCTGCTACAGCTTTTTCCATCACCCTTATAGGAAGCACTTGCTTTTGCTCAATATTTTGTTCATGATGATAGATCACATCTTTTCGGGTGATATTTTCCACTTCATCCTTGAAAACATATAATGCTCCGGTAACAGAGATAATAAAGATCAGAAATCCTATTCCCAATCCGAACCAAAGGTGCAGTTTAGCTGACCATTTTTTGATAAAGCCCGGTTTCTTTTTATGATGATGGTTTTTCTTCATATAACAGTAAAAGTAAAGCAAAGGTATGTTTTACTTTTTATTTAGATTAATTAAAATTTGTATTCGATCATGAATGTTCCCCTCAATCCAAGAGCATTCGTGAAGTCGCTGTCTCTTGCTGTCCACCATGAGATAGCAGGTTGATATACTTTATTGAAAAGGTTTTCAATACCTAATGACAGTCTCCAGTTGTTGCTAACTTCATAACTTGATTTGAAGTTAAATACAGTATATTCCGGTACATATCCTTCACCGTAAGCATATAATCCCGTTTTAGCATTAGGCTCAAATCTGTTTTGCTGGAAAGAATGCAGCATATCAAGACCAACAGACAAAGCCGGAACAGGTCTCGCCTGAATATACGCCAATACTTTAGGGGCAGAAATTCGGCTGTTGTTGATTTTTGTTGAATAATCACCGTCATCTTTTAGAGAAGTAATTCCTTCCATCCAGCTGTAGCTTCCTCCAAACTGAATCCATTTTGCAGGGGTGAAGTGTAAAAATCCTTCCACTCCATACACAATTTCCGGAGATCTCTGAATCATTAATGCTCTGTCCGGACTCTGTACGAATGATGCGCCCAGTTTAGATGTACTCACATAAGAGGTTAATTCATAGTTTAGCCAGCTGGAAAGCTGCCCTGTTGCCCCCAATTCGTAATTGTTAACGATGATGGGTTTCGTTTCCAGATTTTTAATGGTTTCAGAAGTTGAGGTTCTTAAAATCCTTCCTAACTCATTGATAGAGTAGGCCTGAGAGAAGCTTCCAAAGAGGTTGATATAAGGCTCAATATTATAGCGGATACCAATATTTCCTACCACTGCATTGTAGTTCAGTTTTCCGCCTGCAACAGGAATACTTTTCGTAAAAGTTCCGTCACTTTTAAGAGTGGAAAGCGTATTGAAATCGTCAACGTTTACTTTGATGTTCTCGTAGCGAAGTCCTCCTTTGATGGTAAATTTTTTAAACAGATCAATTTTGGCCAGTATGAAAGGCGCAATATTGGTCATGTTCATATTAGGAGTCCAGAAACGTCCGTCTTCCAGCTTTTGTACGGTTTCATCATTCAGAATATCAGCTCCATAGATAATTTCACCCTGAGAATTGGCTGAATTCCAAAGCTGGGTGTCAAAATTGAACCTTGCCCCTGCCTTTTTTGAGATCACGTTAGACTGTCCTCCATTGAAAAATGTGTCACTGTATCCGTAAACGGTTTTGAAATCCTGATAATAAAGGTTGATATTCAAAGAAGTTCCTGCAAAAATGTTCTTATTGTCATAGCTTACTCTGATGTTGTGGTTTTTTGGAGTTCCCTGAGGCGTCGTTTCCAACCCTTTTCCAATTCCTTCACCAATAGTTGGCTTGATACCGTATTTTCCGGTTTTTAATCCTACATTCAGGTCTGATCTTGAAGAATAACCAATGTAAGAAGCCTCAATTCTCTGATTTTCGTTGATGTCATACCCTACTTTCAACAGTCCGTTGTAGTTATCCATCTTCGCAATGCTGTAGGTAGGGCTTATTAAAACACCGTCTCCGTCTTTTGTATATCCTGTTCTTTCGTAAGCTAGGGAAAGAGTATAGTCGAATTTGTTGATCTTTCCGGATAAAAGCTGGCTTGCTCTTACTCCTAAAGTACCACCGTAAGGCTGTCCGGTAAGACCTATCTGTGAAATTCCGGAGATTTTTTTATCTGTTTTGTTTCTTTTTGTAATATAATTGATGATCCCTCCGTCTGCCCCGTTACCATAGATGGAAGAAGCTCCTTTGATCACCTCAATTCTTTCAATCGCTGAAGGATCAATAGTTCGTAAATCTCTTGCTCCGTTACGAAGTGGAGTAGACTGTGGAATTCCATCAATCAGCACCAAAACCTGGCGTCCTCTCAAGGTTTGTCCGGTGTTGGAAGTCTGTCCGGAATTAGTTCCTAAACTGGGAACGGTATACTGCAGGATGCTTGTAATATCTGAATTAACAGTCAGCTGAGACTGAATTTGTTTTTCTCCTACCACTGTGATGGAGCTGGGAACTTCTTTGATGCTTTCCTTTTTTCTGGAAGCAGTCATTATAACCTCGTCTACATTTTGAGTTTGTAAACTATCTTTTACCTGGGCAAAAACGGTAGCAGTTCCTAAACAGGCAGCTGATAAAAGCACTTTTTTCATTATATTTTCTTTCCTTTTTTCTTTCTTTTTCCCCACCAAACCAGAAATCCGGTTACAGGGAGCGATGTACACGTAAGGCCGGCTATAAACCAGATCACTTTTCCGATGATTCCGAAGTAGGAACCGGTATGGATGTCATAATTGGCGTTGGAATATTTCTCGGCAGTATTGAGTTTGTGATGAGGTTTGTCGGCTAGTAGTTTTCCGGAGTATTTGTCGAATGTCAGGATGTTTCTTTCACTGTATCTTCCATCCAGTCCGTAAACTGTTACCGGAAGGTTTTTCAGTTCTTTTCCTTTTTTATTCTTTCCGTTTAGATTAATTCTGAAGCTGGATGATTTTGTGTACAGTTTTTCAGTCTGTGCCACAGCCAGATCAAAGACAGCTTCATTCTTTGCCATCAGAGAATCCGGGGATTTTCTTTCTTTTTCCTTAGGAAGTTCCCATGAGCCGGATAATGCAAACGTAAAAGTGTTTTTTACGTAAGGATAAGCAAAATAAAGCCCCGTAATGCTCATAAGCAGAGCGATAAATGATGCATAAAATCCCAGTATATTGTGAAGATCATAATTTTTCCGCTTCCAGTTTTTTACATTTTCCCAATTGAACCAAAAACGACCTTTTCTGGCATTTTTATTTTTAGGCCACCATAAAATGATTCCTGTGATGAGCATAATGACAAAAATAACGGTTGGGATTCCTACAGTGTATGGTCCCCATTCAGAGTTAAGCAAAAGTCCCCAGTGGATATATTTTAAAATATTGAATACATCATACTTTTCATCATAAACCGCCAGGATTTGTCCGGTATACTGATTGACATAAACCTGCTTGTTGATGCGTACCTGCTGAAAATAGTTCCATCCCTTTTTGCTTTTTTCATAGTATTCAAACTGGTAGGCTTTGGTTTTATCCAAAGGAATTTCTACAGCGCTTACAGGATATTTTTCATTAAGTTCCAGAGATACTTTCTCCCGAAGCAGATTAATAGATAAAGGCTTTTTTCCGATATCCTCTTTTTTCAGGTAAATGGCTTCTTTACGTAAGCTATTCTGTATTTCATCCTTAAAAACATATAAAGTCCCTGAAAGAGAGACTATAAACACAATGATTCCAACAGATAAACCCAGCCACAAGTGCAGCTTTGCGGACCATTTTTTTGTTGAAGAAACCTTCTTTTTATGATGATGCTTTTTTCTCATAGCAAAAAGTTAACCCCAAGAGGGGCTAACCTTTATTTTTTAAAATTTATATCCTATTGATACTCTCCAGTTACGCGGAGCATTGTAGATCCATGCATATTCACCGCCATCTCCTCTGTATCCGCTGTAAAGCTTTCTGTTAAGAACGTTATTCAGCATAAAGTTAACATCGAATTTTTTAGCAACATAAGAAACCCCGAAGTTGGTATCAAAATAATCCGGTAAGCTTTGATCTTTTGTGGCACTCACCCCAAACCAGGACTGTCTTCCCCCCTGATACTGATAACCGGCTGAAATCCCGAACCCTTTCATAAGACCATTTTCAAATCTATAGTTTACCCAGGTATTCTGTACATTTTTCGCATTCCCCGGAGACTGGATACCAATTCTTGTAGGATCTGTGTCTTTGATGGTCTTTGCATCTGTATAAGCATAGTTGATGATAATGTTCAACCCTTTGATGATTTCCCCTTTGATATCAGTTTCAAAACCTCTTGCTCTCTGCTCACCTGTAGCAACCTGAAAAGGCTGTCCTTCATTTTGTTCTTTAGGTCCCGCAACAAGAATATTTTGTCTTCTGATTTCGTATACAGCGAAAGTAGAGTTCCATTTTCCACCGAACCAGTCTTTTTTCAGTCCGAATTCAATATTCTGCCCTCTGAAAGGATCTGTAATTTTGGTTTTGTTAATTCCTGTTCCGGATTGTGGTACGAAGGTTTTATCATAGATACCATAAGCTGAGAAGTTTTCATTAATAGAATAACTTATTCCTACTCTTGGTGTAAATTCTCCTGCTTCATCCGGCACGATAGGGGTTCCTGGGCTAAGGTTTGGATATGCGGAATAGGTTTTACCGCTTGTATATCTTCCTGCTAATGTTAATCTCAATTTATTATTGAACATTTCAATCTGATCCTGAGCGTAATAAGAAGTATATTTTACGCCCTGATCATTATAAAATGGAGCAGAAGTGTTTAATGTATAAAAGTTAGAAGATGGAAGTTTTGAAGGATCTACCCCATAATTCACATTATAAATGTCAATTGGGAATACTAAGGTTTCTTTGCCATCTACAATTTTTGAATAAGAAGAAAAGTCAGCATTGTATTTTCTGTCTCCGTAATCAAATCCTGCGATTATTTTATGGACAATGTTTCCTGTAGTAAGCGTTCCTCTCACATAGGTCTGGAAGATGTGGTTTTTTCCTTTCGCCTGCCAGTTGCTTAGCGTTCTGTTTAAAACATTTTTATTGGCAGGGTCAAAAGTTCCCCACCATGATCCTCCGTCATAATTCAGGTCCATATAAGCATATTGTGTGCTCCAAACCCAATCTTTGAAAAGCTTTTGATCTAAACTTAAGAATAAACTCTGATCTTTTACTTCAGTTTTCTTGAAGTTCGGATCATTAAAATTGGTATGTACATTCAGTGAAGCGTATCCATCGTTAGACATCAGATAGGCTCCCGGCTGATTAAATTTTAAATACTGATAATTGTACTGAGCCGTAAACGTAGTAGTCTTTGTAGGTCTGAAGGTAATGGAAGGAGCAATAATAATTTTGCTTGTTTTATCATTTTCCACCCATGAATTATTAGAACTTCCCATTAAGTTAAGACGGTAATCTAAAACACCGTCTTTCACAATAACACCGTCAAGATCCGCTTCTCCTCTGAAAAGGTTATAACTTCCTGTTGTGAAACGCACACTGTTGGCAAACTTTCCTGTAGGTTTTTTAGTTACCACATTATAAAATCCGGCTGGATCTCCCATAGAACCCATAAATCCGGCAGGACCTTTTACAAACTCTATTCTGTCTATGATAGACGCGTCGGGATTGATGGGTCCCCAGGTTGAAGATACATTCATTCCATTCATAAAAGTGGCGATACTGGCACCTCTCATAAATACATTGGAATATACATTATCCCAATGCTCTACCTTTCTTGCTCCGCTTACGTTGCGGACAATTCCTTCAGACATATTTAGAGTCATCTGATCAGCAAGAACCTGAGAACTTATAGACTGTACATTCTGCGGAAGTTCAAGAATAGGCGTCTGAATTCTTAGTGAACCGGAAACCTCATTCAGTTTGTACTTCTGATAATATCTTCCGTTAACAACTACTTCTTCAATATCATTGGATTTGATGGTGTCTTTTTTTTGCGCAGAAACCAGCATTGTTCCCAGTGCGGAAGCACAGATCAGTACATTTTTCATGAAAGTCAAATTTTCTGCAAATATATTATTTTTAACTGTTCTAAATAAATAATAAGATTGATATTTATCATAAAATTATTATATACTGAATAATAAAAAACCGCTCTGACCAATGGCAGAGCGGTTTTTGTATAATATTATTAAATTTTTCTTACGCTGGGATTTCTCCTTTGTATAAGAAAGAAATAATTTCTTTGTTTAATTTGTCGATCATTTCACTGAATAAGTGGAAAGACTCCTGCTTATAAATTACCAGTGGATCTTTCTGCTCGTAAACAGCTCCCTGAGAAGATCTTCTTAAGTCGTCCATCTCACGAAGGTGAAGCTTCCAGTTTTCATCGATAATCGATAAAGTGATATTCTTTTCAAAATCATTCACTAAACTTTCACATTGAGTATCATATGCTTCCTTAAGATCAGCTACAATAGTCATTGTCTTATGTCCGTCTGTGAAAGGAACCTGAATCATTTTAAACATTGAACCCTGATTTTGGTATACATTCTCAATGATTGGGAATGATTTTTCCTTCAACAGGTTCAGCTTCATTTTGTAGTCTTCCTGAGCTGCTTTGAATAAGATATTCGTCAGATCCTGAATGTTTTTATTATTAAAATCACTTTGAGAAACCGGAGATTCCATCGTAAATGTTTTAATGATTTCGTATTCAAAATCTTTATAATTTCCTGAAGCTTTTCCTTTCACAACGATAGAATTGGCTACATCAAAAATCATATTGGTGATGTCATACTTCAAGTGGTCTCCGAAAAGAGCGTTCTTTCTTCTCTTATAGATTACGTCACGCTGTTTGTTCATTACGTCATCGTACTCAAGAAGTCTCTTTCTTGTTCCGAAGTTGTTTTCTTCCACTTTCTTCTGAGCTCTTTCAATAGACTTGCTGATCATAGAATGCTGAATGACTTCTCCCTCTTTATGACCCATTCTGTCCATCATTTTAGCAATTCTTTCAGAACCGAACAAACGCATCAGGTTATCTTCAAGAGATACATAGAACTGAGAACTTCCCGGATCTCCCTGACGTCCCGCTCTACCTCTCAACTGTCTGTCAACACGTCTAGAGTCGTGTCTTTCTGTTCCGATGATCGCTAAACCTCCTGCATCTTTTACTTCTTTAGAAAGCTTGATATCCGTACCACGACCTGCCATGTTGGTTGCAATCGTTACAACTCCCGGCTGTCCTGCTCCAGCTACAATTTCCGCTTCTTTTTTGTGAAGCTTCGCGTTCAATACCTGGTGTGGAATCTTTCTTAACTGAAGTGCTTTTGAAAGCAACTGAGAAATTTCAACGGAAGTAGTTCCTACAAGTACAGGTCTTTTCTGTGCCGTTAATTTTTCAATTTCTTCAATTACCGCATTATATTTTTCTCTATTGGTTTTGAAAACCAAATCTTGTTTGTCATGTCTCAAAATAGGACGGTTGGTAGGAATTACCACAACGTCTAATTTATAGATTTCCCAAAGCTCTCCGGCTTCGGTTTCAGCAGTACCTGTCATCCCCGCAAGCTTGTTATACATACGGAAATAGTTCTGAAGCGTAATCGTTGCAAAAGTTTGAGTAGCAGCCTCAATCTTTACATTCTCTTTTGCTTCGATAGCCTGGTGAAGACCGTCAGAATAACGACGTCCCTCCATGATACGACCTGTCTGCTCATCAACGATTTTAACTTCACCATCAATTACTACATACTCATCATCTTTTTCAAATAATGTGTAAGCTTTCAATAGCTGGCTCATGGTATGAACACGCTCAGATTTTTCAGCAAAATCAGAGAAAAGTCTTTCTTTTGCCTCAAACTCTTCTTCTTTAGATAAGTTTTTAGCTTCTAATTCCGCAATCTCAGTTCCGATATCCGGAAGTACAAAGAAATTGGCATCAGAGTTACCTTGAGACATGTATTCAACACCTTTGTCCGTAAGGTCTACCTGATTGTTTTTCTCCTCAATTACGAAATAAAGATCTTTATCTACAATCGGCATATCACGGTTGTTATCCTGCATATACTGCGCCTCAACTTTCTGAAGCAATGCTCTGTTTCCGCTTTCCGATAAGAATTTGATTAATTGTCTGTTTTTGGGAAGACCTCTATATGCCTGAAGTAACTTGAATCCACCTTCTTTTGTATTTCCTGCAGCAATTAATTTTTTCGCTTCATTGAAAATAGCAGAAACCGTTTTCTTTTGTACTTCAACAATTCTGTCGATAGAAGGCTTAAGAACATCAAATTCCTGTCTGTCTCCCTGAGGAACCGGACCAGAGATGATCAAAGGTGTTCTTGCATCATCTACCAATACAGAGTCCACCTCATCCACGATCGCAAAGTTCAGTTCTCTTTGTACCAGTTCTGAAGGTGATGTCACCATGTTATCTCTCAGATAATCGAAACCGAATTCGTTGTTCGTTCCATATGTAATATCTGAGTTGTATGCTTTTCTTCTTCCGTCAGAGTTCGGCTGGTGGTTATCGATACAATCGATAGACATACCATGGAACTGATAAAGAGGTCCCATCCATGCGGAGTCTCTTTTCGCAAGATAGTCGTTCACGGTTACCACGTGTACTCCTCTTTCCGGAAGTGAATTTAAGTAAATAGGTAATGTTCCTACCAAAGTTTTACCTTCACCGGTTGCCATCTCGGCAATTTTACCACTGTGAAGAATAACCCCTCCGATAAACTGAACATCATAGTGGACCATATCCCAAACTACTGGAGTTCCGGCAGCGTCCCATGAGTTTTTCCAAACAGCTGTGTCTCCCTGAATGCTAACGAAATCTTTTCCTGCAGCAGCAAGTTCTCTATCCCAGTCACTAGCTGTTACACGGATTTCTCCATTCTGAGCCCATCTTCTAGCCGTTTCTTTGATCAATGCAAAAGCTTCGGGAAGAATCTGAACCAGAACTTTTTCTTCAATGTCGTATGATTCTTTCTTTAGAGCCTCAATTTTTGTGAAAAGAGCTTCTTTTTCATCAACGTTGGTTGAATTTTTTATCTGCTCTTTTATCTGTTCTATTTGAGCGGTAATCTTGCTGGTTGCAGATTTTATATTCTCTTTAAACTCAGCAGTTTTTTGTCTCAACCCATCATCCGACAATTGTTGGATGTTAGGTTCTACAGCTCTGATTTTTGTTACAACTTTTTTTACTTCTTTTAGGTCCTGCGCTTTTTTGTCTCCCAAAAACCCTTTAAGAACTTTGTTTAAAAAACTCATAAATTTTTTGCTTTATGCTTAATGCAAAATGCTTTAAGCGTTTTAAATAACACTTATCGTGTAAATTAATATATAAAAAGGGCAAAAAAGCTCTAAGCAAGCAGCCTAAAGCTTATCGCTTTATTAATATTCGTCCTCGTTCCAAAGGAAATCCTCGTCAGTAGGATAGTCACTCCATACCTCTTCGATAGATTCATAAATCTCTCCTTCGTCTTCAATGGCCTGAAGGTTTTCTACTACTTCCATAGGTGCACCAGTTCTGATTGCGTAGTCGATAAGCTCTGCTTTTGTCATTGGCCAAGGTGCGTCACTTAAATATGAAGCTAATTCTAATGTCCAGTACATAATTTTCTAATTTTTTGCAAAAGTATAAAAATAGGTTGTATAATAAACTTTTTTATACTTGATTTTCAATTCTTTTTATAATTTTTTCTTATAAATGGCTGTCACAAACTAGCTGCCAGCTATGTCAGCAATTTACTTATTGTCGTTTTCTCAAAAACCATTCCACAAATTTTTTTATGCCATTTTGGAAGTTGGTGACCGGTTTATACCCTATTAAGTCCTTTGCCTTTGTAATATCGGCATTTGTTTTTGTGACATCTCCCGGCTGCATTGGCAGAATTTTTTTGCTGGCAGTTTTTCCCAGTGCTTTTTCAATAGTGGCAACCATCTCTGATAAAGTGATTACCTGATTTTCTCCCAGATTAAGAATTTCATAAACTCCGGAATGTTGCTCCAGATAATGAATAGACTTGGTAATGCCATCAATAATATCATCTATATAAGTATAGTCTCTGGCTGTATTTCCGTCGCCATAGAAAGGGATCTCCTGATTCTCCGAAATAAGCTTTGTAAATTTGTGTATCGCCAGATCAGGTCTTTGTCTTGGTCCATACACCGTAAAAAACCTAAGCTGGATAATATCTATATGGTATAGGTTATGGTAAACATGTCCTATAATCTCTCCGCTTTTCTTAGTTGCGGCATAAGGCGAGATAGGATTGTCTACATTGTCTGTTTCTGCAAAGGGAATTTTTTCATTGTTTCCATAAACACTTGAAGAAGATGCACAGATAAATTTTTTAATATTGAAATCCTTACACAGTTCCCAAAGATTCATAGTACCGCGTACATTCACTTCTTCGTACTCCAGAGGGCGTTCAATAGAAGGACGTACACCGGCAAGTGCTGCCAGATGAATCACCATATCAATATGATGATTCTTAAAGATGTTTTCAAGATCTTTTTTGTTACGTATATCTTGCCAATAGAGGGAATATTGGTCAGAATGAGTGAGGGAAACCAAACGCGGAATATCCGTCTCTTTATCCGAGAATTCAAAATCCGAATTTTTGCCGATTGACTCCAAAGTATTTTTAATTTTTACCTGATAGTCATAGAAATTATCAAAATTGTCAATGTTTATGACAGAATGTCCATTTCTTAATAATTTCTCTATGAGATGGGAACCAATAAAGCCGCTTCCTCCGGTTACAAGATAATTCATTTGTTGATTTTAATTGACAAATTTATTAATAAAACTTGAATGACGTTTTTATACTTTTGTCAGAAAATATAAATCAATGATAAATCTTCAAAGGTTATTTGTACTTCCCAAGGAAGAGGATGAGGAATTTACATTTGGCGAGATAGAAGAAGGCATTTATTTCCGCGGTCATAATCTTTGGCTTCTGGTAATTTCCATGGGTATTGCCTGTATCGGCTTAAATGTTAATAGCCCGGCTGCGGTAATTGGTGCAATGCTTATTTCGCCATTGATGGGACCTGTTGTTGGAATTGCATTTGGGTTTTCTATAGGAAACAGGAGGCTTATAAAGCTTGGTGTTTTTAACTGGCTTTTGATGATGGTAGTGGCTATTTGTTCTTCCACATTATATTTTCTGATTTCTCCTTTTCATTCAGAAACTTCACAGCTTGAAAGCTTTAAAACGGCAACTATTTTTGACTGTTTTTTAGCGCTGCTTGGAGGACTTGCATGGTTCCTGGGGATCGTAAGGAAAGAAGCAATCAAAGTTATCGCAGGGGTTGCCGTTTCTACAGCATGTATACCTCCTTTGTGTACAGCAGGATTTGGTATTGCCAATGGAAACTGGGAATACTTTTGGGGAGGCTTTTATTTTTATCTTATCAATTGTTTTTTTATAGCGGTAGGAACCTGGGTATTAAGTCTCTTGCTAGGATATCAGAAGTATTACAGGGAAAAAAACAGCAACAATCGTAAAGTTTCTGTATGGATCAGCTTACTTTCCGTTATTATTTTGATTCCAAGTATACTGCTTACCAAAAAGAAGTGGGAGAACGAAGCATTGAAAGAAAGGTCGGAAAAATATATCAGAATTATTAAGGAAAGCCATCCTGAGCTGGCTATTATTAATTATGAGTCATTTAAAGAAAAATCACAGGATTTTTTAAAGATCACCCTTTTGAATGACAGTGTTACCATCAGTAAAAAAAGACTGGATGAACATAATGAATTAGTAAAGGATATTCATCTGATATGGCAGTATTCGCCTCAGTCAAAAAATATAAATAATCCGGAATTGCAAAAACTTCAAAGCCAGATAACTGCTCTAAAAAAGGAACTGGATCAGATTAAATTGCAAAAAAAGATCAAATAAAATTTCTATATTTACTTATACTTAAAAACATCATTATGCAGTTTCAAGGGCAAATTTTAAAGATGACAAGCTACGATGCCAAGCCAATCCAGTACTACCTCAATCTTTCCGGAGATCTTATCCATATGAATGAGCTGTTTGGAAAGGAGTTAAGCATAAAACATACAGGGTTTCAGTGTGTAAATTGTGGTGAAAATAAACCGGTTTACAGAATGGGATTCTGCAAAAACTGTTTTTTTGAAAGCCCTTATGCCAGTGATACCATTATCCGTCCTGAACTTTCTACTGCACATTTAGGCGTTGCAGAACGAGATCTTGAAGTGGAAAAACAAATTCAGCTGCAGCCGCATACTGTTTATCTGGCATACACCGGAGATGTAAAAGTAGGAGTTACCAGAAATACGCAGATTCCTACAAGATGGATAGATCAGGGAGCTACTTTTGCATTACCCATCGCAAGAACCGAGAACCGCTATGAGGCAGGAATGATAGAGGTGGCTTTAAAAGAACATCTAGCAGATAAAACCAACTGGAGAAAAATGCTGCAGGATGATTTTGAAGGAGAGGTAGATCTTGCCGATTTCCGACAGAAAATAAAAGAATATTTTCCTAACGATTTCCAGAAGTTTTACAGCGAAGGAGAAGAACTGTGGATGTTTGACTATCCTTTTGAAAAACCAGAAAAAGTTTCATCATTTACATTAGATAAAAAACCTGAGTTCACAGGAATACTTACCGGAATTAAAGGGCAGTATCTTGGATTTGAAGGAGGAAATTTTATCAATGTAAGAGGACATGAAGGCTATATGATTGAACTGGAAATAAATAATTAATGTAAATATCTTAGTTTAAAATATTTATATTCTAAACTAAGATATCAATATAAGAAGCTTTCTGTCAGTGGATGTAATGATTCACTCCACATTCCAGGAATTTCTTGAAGTCCTCTTTAGGCATATATCCTGAAACAGGAGTGTTGATTACTTTTCCGTCCGGAG
>NZ_JBMDJJ010000024.1:0-68910 GCF_057809135.1 Chryseobacterium sp. FG46
TTCTATTCAGGTTGACTAAACTTTTTGCTTAGCCCCCAACTTTTGCGCTTGATCCCATTTTTGCTTAGCCCCCAACTTTTGCGCTTGATCCGACAGAACTTTCTTTCTATTCAGGTTGACTAAACTTTTTGCTTAGCCCCCAACTTTTGCGCTTGATCCACCAGAATCAGGTAATAGCATTTCTTTTGAAAACACTACTGTGTAATCTGAGGGGGAAACGGGAGGGGAAAGTTATTTTGGGAACGATGACTATTTTTGTCTACAAATAACAACAGGAAGAACATAAAAAAACCCCTGAAATAGGGGTTTTTAAAATTTTCGAAGAATTGTCTATCTTCAAAACCGTGGTCCCACCTGGGCTCGAACCAGGGACCACCTGATTATGAGTCAGGTGCTCTAACCAACTGAGCTATAGGACCTCAAAACTTGGTTAAATTTTGTGTTTGCAAAAATAGTAAAATTTCTTTCACTACAAAACTTTTTATTGCTTTTCTTGGCAAAGTTCTACCAGCACACCGTTGGTAGACTTAGGATGAAGGAATACAACTAATTTGTTATCAGCACCTTCTTTAGGTTCTTCGGAGATAAACTGAAATCCTTCTTTTTTTAATCTTTCTACTTCCTCAAGGATATTTTCAACCCCAAATGCAAGATGATGGATGCCTTCTCCCTTTTTATCAATAAACTTAGAGATCGGACTTTCAGGATTACTGGCTTCTAAAAGCTCAATTTTACTTTCTCCTGTTTCATAAAAAGAAGTAACCACACCTTCCCTTTCTACGGATTCTTTTTTATAGGATTCTTTTCCTAATAGTCTGGCAAAAAGCTCATCAGAAATACCTAAAGACTTTACAGCAATACCAATATGTTCTAGTTTCATAAATACTAATCAATATAATTAAATCGTAAATTTGATACTGTAGTTGAATTTCAAAGTATCAATTCAAACAAAAGTACTAAATTTGCAGAAATTATGGAAAGTAACAGACAAAGAAAAGTAGCACAGATCATTCAGGAAGACTTCGCGGAGCTTTTCCGCCAACAGGCTGCAGAAAGCAAACAGAGCATATTGGTATCTGTTTCAGATGTAAAAGTAACTGCCGACTTAGGAATTGCTAAGATTTATTTAAGCATTTTCCCACAGGAATTTCGTACCGCTGTGATGAAGGAGATTGAAGAGAACAAACCTCAATACAGAAACTTCATTGGCCAGAAAATGGCAAAGCAGGTGCGAATTATCCCACAACTTAACTTTTACCTGGATACCGCTCTTGATGATGTTGAAAGACTGGAAAGAGAATTAAGAGGCGAAGGCGACAATCCTGTTTTATAGATCTTGAAGAATATTGCATTTTACATAGCATCCAGATACCTTTTGGCTAAAAAAGGAAGTACTGCCGTTACGTTCATTACGTGGCTGGCCGTAGGTGCCATGACGGTTGCTGTGGCTGCAATGTTCGTCATTATTTCTGTTTTTTCAGGTCTTGAAGACCTGAATAAAGACCTTATTTCCAATCTTCATGCTGACCTTACTTTAAAAAGCACTTCCGGAAAAACGATCAAAAATCTTGATAATGTCAGTAAAATTCTGACCAGCAATAAAGAAATCAGCAGCTTCTCCCGTGTTATTGAAGAAAAAGTATACATCAGTTTCAACGGAAAGGGTGACATTGCTTACTTAAGGGGTGTAGATTCTGCCTATGTGAAGGTAAATCCTATTAATAAAGAGGTTTTCTATGGAACTTATCCAAGTTTCAAATACTCCAATGAGGTATTAATGGAGAATAGTCTTGACAACAGACTTTCAATTCCTGTAGATTCTTCCAATCATTATGCAACAGTCTTCATGCCGAAACCGGGAACGGGGATTATCAGTAAGGAAGAAGACATCTATAATAAAAGAGATATTCTGGTAACAGGTGTATTCCCTGGGAAAGACCAGCTGGACAGCTATATTGTTTCTCCTATTGAGCTTACTGAAGAATTGCTTAGCCTTCCTAAAAAGTCAGCTTACCAGATTGTTATTAAACTGAAAAATCCGGAAAATGCAGATGCTGTAAAACAAAGCCTGCTTTCTTCACTTGGAAAAAATATCGAGATCAAAACCAAGGAAGAGGAAAATGCCGCTTTCTGGAAAATGATTAACACAGAAAAACTTTTTATTTATCTGATCTTTGCATTGGTCATCTTTATTACCACTTTCAATCTTGCCGGAGCAATTATTATCCTTCAGCTTGATAAAAAAGAGCAGGCAAAATCATTGATATCATTGGGCTTTCCTTTAAGCCATTTGAGAATGACGTATTTCTATACCGGACTCCTGATTGTTATTTCAGGTGTGATTACCGGATTAATTCTCGGAACAGCACTTTGCTATTTCCAGCTTTACACAGAATTCTTCAGAGCCAATGAGACTCTGCCATTCCCAGTGAAAATTGTAGGAAAAAACTATCTTATCGTAGCCCTTACAGCTTCCCTGTTTGGAATCACTATTTCATGGTTTTTTTCAAAAATCAGCAAGGAATATATTACTAAAAACTAATATATTGACTTTATATATTACACACAATTAACACACTTCAGTTTCATTTTTTCGTACCTTTACGCCCCAATTTTAAAAAATGAAACAACTTTTATCTTTTTTTCTTTTAAGCGTGACATTTATTGGCGCTTTGGCACAGGCTCCGGCAGGATATTACACAAATGCTAACGGGTTAACAGGTGCAGCTCTGAAAACAGCCCTTAAAACCATTATCAGTAATGGACACATAGACCATGGTTATGGTGGCCTATGGACAGGCTACGCTACCACGGACCGCGATTATTTCTATGAAAATGACGGAACAATTCTGGATATTTATTCTGAAAATCCAAATGGGCCGGATCAGTATAATTTTACCTATGGACCTACAGATCAATGTGGATCTGCAGGATATTCTAATGAAGGTGACTGCTACAACAGAGAGCACGTTATTCCTCAAAGTTTATTCAGCAGCGCTTCTCCGATGGTAGCTGATATTCATTTTATCCGGGCTACAGATGGAAAAGTAAACGGAATGAGATCCAACTACCCTTTCGGAATTGTTGGCAACACTTCTTTCACCTCTAAAAACGGATCAAAACTAGGTACATCTGTATCTGCAGGATATGCAGGTACTGTATTTGAACCCATTGATGCTTTCAAAGGAGATATCGCCAGAATGATTCTTTATTTTGTAACAAGATATGAAGATAACCTTCCCGGTTTCTCTACGGGTAATATGCTTGCCAACACAGCATTTCCAGGGCTACAGCCTTGGGCACTTAACCAGTATTTAATCTGGAATGCAATGGATCCGGTATCGCCGGAAGAAATTGCAAGAAACAATGCTTCTTATACTTATCAGGGAAACAGAAACCCTTTCATTGATCACCCTGAATATGTTACCCAGATCTGGGGAACTCCGGTTGTTGATAACCAGGCACCTACAGCAGCAACCAACCTTGTTGCAAGCAATCCAACGTCAAACTCTATTGCTTTAAGCTGGACAGCCGCTACAGATAACGTGGGAGTAACTTCGTACCAGATTTACGCCAACGGAACATTAAAAACTACAGTTTCAGGTACTACAACGTCTACTATTGTTTCAGGATTATCACCACTTACTCAATACACATTCTATATAATTGCTAAAGATGCTTTCGCAAACTCTTCTCCACAAAGCACAACAGCAACAGAAACTACTCTTAGCGGACCTGCAGGAGGCGGAAGCTGTGGTACAGAAGACTTCAGTACAATGCAGGACGGATCTTCACTTCCATCTTCATATGCAACAAGAACATGGACAAACAACAATATAACATGGACTGCAACTCTGGCAAGAACAGACGAAACAATCAATGATAAAGCTGTCTGTACCAAAGGAACGCTTACTAGTTCTGTTATTTCCGGAGGTGTTCAGACACTTACATTAACTACACAAAGAAAATACAACGGAAACAATGGTAACCTGAATGTACTGATAAATAATGTTGTTGTAGGAACCATACCATACAGTACTGCTGTAACCACCACTACAATTAACGTAGGAGTAAGCGGTGATGTGACCATTCAGATTGCAAACCCAAGCAGTGGAGACAGAGTCGCAATGGACGATCTTAGCTGGACATGTGCTACAACATTAGCAACGGTAGAAACTAAAAAAGACAAATCAGCATTTATGATCTACCCCAACCCGGTAAAAAATAATGAATTATTTGTAAAAGGAGAAAGCCTTGGCAAAATTTCAAAAGCTGATATCTATGATCTTTCCGGGAAATTAATTGAAACAATTACCAATCCTTTCAGACATTCAAACAAGATCAGCCTTAAAGGTTTGGCTAAAGGAACTTATATTCTGAAAACAGATAATTTCTCTACTAAATTTATCGTAGATTAATTATTAAAAAATATTTCAAACCAAGGCCGGATTTTTCCGGTCTTTTTTTTACTTTTGATCTATGGATTCCAATAAAAAATTAGGATTGATAGGCAGAAACATTTCCTATTCTTTTTCTAAAAAATTCTTCGAAAATAAGTTCCAAAAGCTCATGCTGAAGAACTTCTCCTATGATATTTTTGATCTGAACGAAATCAGTGAAGTAGAAAAACTTTTTGTTTCTCCGGATCTGTTAGGATTCAATGTAACCATTCCTTATAAAGAGAAAATAATTGATTATCTGGATGAATTAAGTGATGAAGCTGAGAAAATAGGTGCCGTAAACTGCGTTCTTATTCAGGATGGTAAGAAAACAGGCTATAACACAGATGCATTCGGTTTTGAAAAAACTCTTCTTTTGCACAGAAAACCTTCACAGGACAAAGCTTTGATTTTAGGAAACGGAGGAGCTGCTAAAGCCGTAAAATATACTTTGGACAAGCATAATATTCCTTCAGTCACCATTTCCAGAAGTACGGAAATCAATTTTGAAAATCTTGATCAGGAAACCGTTGCTGAGCATAAACTTATCATTCAGTGTACACCGGTAGGTACTTTCCCGAATGTGAAAGACTGTCTGAATTTTCCTTTTGACGGACTTTCTCCAGATCATCTGATTATTGATCTGATTTATAATCCCAACTACACCCAATTCATCATCAATGCCTCTGAAAAAGGAGCAAAAACCGTGAATGGATACTATATGCTTGAACAGCAAGCAGAAAAAGCTTGGGAAATTTGGAATTTTCAAAAAAAATAACATAAATTAGTGCTTTAATTGGCCTTTCAGCTATATTTAAAGGATATTAACGCCACTCACATAAAAGATTTGCTATGACTACAGAAAACAATCTTTCTGAAAACGAAGAAAAGAAAAATCCAAACGAAGTATCTCAGGACCCATCAGAAAACACCGTTTCTCATGATGCAAACCAACATGAGGATGATGCAGAACACCTGGATGAACATGAAGAAGAAATCTCCCTTGCCGATGCTTTAAAGGAAATGGAAAAAATCATCAACACTCCCAACGCCGGAGAGAATTTCAAAAGATTCAACCAACTGAGGGAAAAAGCAAGTCATTACATCCATGATGAAGTGGAGGACAAAAAGCATGAATATGTAGAAGCCGGAAATCCTGCTGAAAATTTCAGCTATGAACACCCTTCTCAGGCTAAGTATTCTGCACTGGTCAATATCTTCAAGGAAAAACATGACGACTTCCAGAAAGGACAGGAAGAAGAGCAAAAGAAAAACCTTGACCATCGTCAAAACATAATCGAAAGACTTAAAAACCTATACACCAGCTCTGAACCAGGAATTAATCTTTTCAGATCTATCCGTGAGATTAAAGAAGACTGGTCAAAAGCCGGACAGGTTGCCAAGTCTGAATTCAAAATTCTTAACAATAACTATTTCCACCACCTGAATCAGTTTTATCAGATGCTGGATCTGAATAAAGAGTTTTTGGAACAGGAATACAGCCACAACCTGGAAAAGAGAGAGCATATCATTGCCCGTGCTAAAGAACTGGAAAACGAACCGGTAATTCAGAAGGCGTTAAATGAGCTTCAGTATCTTCATAAACTATGGAAAGAAGAAGCAGAACCTGTGGCTGAAGAGTTCCGTGAAAAAACATGGGAAGAATTCAAAGAAATTTCCAATAAAATTCACGAAAGAAAATCTGAACTTTCTGCTTCTATTGAAAAAGAACAGACGGTTAACCTTGAAAAGAAGAATGAAATCATCGCTGAAATCAAGAAACTGTCTGAACCTTCGGAAACACCTAACCACAATTACTGGCAGAACGCCATCAAAAGAGTGGAAGATCTGCGTTCTGAATTTCTGAAGACAGGAAGTGTTCCAAGAAAACTTTCCAACCAAAACTGGAATGATTTCAAAACAACACTAAGAGGTTTCAATACAACGAAAAACAATTACTACAAATCGTTGAAAGGCTCTCAGCAGACTAACCTTGAAGAAAAATTAAAGCTGATCCAGACGGCACAGGACAATATGAATAATGAGGAATGGGATATTGCCGTTCCGTTATTCAAAAAACTTCAGGAAGACTGGAAAAAAATCGGCCACGTTCCCAAAAGCATGACCAATAAAATCTGGGATGAATTCCGTGATGCCTGTAATGCATTCTTCAACAACTACAGAGAGAAAAGCAATACTTCTACGGACAACTGGAAAGAAAACTATAAAAACAAAAAAGCACTTCTTGATGAATTGAAAGAGGTTTCCAATGAAGAAGGCAGCATCGAAAAAATCGAGCAGATCAAGACTTCATGGAATAACATAGGAAAAGTTCCAAGAGATAAAATTTCAATCAACTCTGAATTCAACAAAACATTAAGAGAGAAATTGAAAATAAACAAGATCAACGAACTTGAACTGAAAGAAGAAGGCTTATCTGAAAATCAGCTAACCGATAAAGCAAGGAAGATCAAAAATCAAATATCTGATCTTGAGGCAGAAATCGTTAAACTGGAGAACAACCTTTCTTTCTTCAACAAACCGTCCAGAGAAAATCCTCTTTTAAAAGACACTTACAATACGATTGATGAGAAAAAAGCTCATCTGGAAACGTTAAAACAAAATCTCCACAGCATTATCAGCGGAGAATAGTACATAACAAAATAAATAAAGGCGGAGCAAAGCAATTTGTCTTCGCTTTTTCTTTTTATAAAACATGAACAACGACGAATTTTATATTAAAAGATGTATCGAGCTGGCTCAAAAAGCTCTTGGAAACACCTACCCCAACCCTCTTGTTGGAAGTGTGATTGTACATAACGGAAAGATCATTGGCGAGGGATATCATCACAAAGCAGGAGAACCTCATGCAGAAATCAACGCCATTAATTCTGTTAAAAATAAAGATCTTATTCCGGAATCAACGATTTATGTATCTCTGGAACCATGCGCCCATTATGGAAAGACTCCGCCTTGTGCTTTAAAGATTAAAGAACTGGGATTTAAAAAAGTGATGATTGGCGCTATGGATTCTCATGATAAAGTGAATGGTAAGGGAAAAAAAATCATTCAGGATGCAGGCATTGAGGCCGTTTCAGGAATGCTGGAAAAAGAATGTGTTGAACTCAACAAGAGATTCTTCACTTACCATGAAAAGAAAAGACCTTATATCATTTTAAAATGGGCAGAATCCGGTGATGGCTTTCTGGATAAAGATTTTAAACCGACAGCTGTTTCAAACTCGTTAGTGAATCAATTTGTTCATCAGTTAAGAGCTGACGAACATGCCATTTTAGTAGGAACTCAAACCGCTTTGAATGATAATCCAAGTCTTACTGTTAGAAATGCTGAAGGCGTAAACCCTGTAAGAATTCTGATTGATTTTGATTTAAAAGTTCCTGCCAGCTTCAAGATTTATAACAATGAAGCAAGAACATTGGTTTTAAATTCTGTGAAAGAAGGCACTGAAGGACACGTTCAATTCATTCAAATCAACAAGGCTTATTTTCTACCGGAACTCATGGAAGCACTGTATAAAGAACAGATACAGTCTGTCATCATTGAAGGTGGCCGCTTTACTCTGCAGCAGTTTATCAATGCTAATCTTTGGGACGAAGCCATTGTAATTAAAAATGAGAATTTGATATTAGAAAATGGGACAAAATCCCCGGAATTCGGTCAAATTCCTGCTAGAATTGAAAATTTCAGAGATAATACCGTTTCATTTTTCAAAGCAAAATAACTCTTTTTTATCACTGTTAAATGAAATAATTTATTTACATTAGTCTTACAAATCAAAATTACTATGAAAAATGTAAAGAAAGTTTCAAGACAGAGTTTAAAAAAAGTAAAAGGAGGAATTGCTCCTGAGTGCTGTTCATTCTATCCACCTTCATTACAGCACTGCTGTGCAACTCCTTCCAGCATGAGCTGTCCACCACCTTGGGCAGACGGGACATTTCCTTGTTAGATTTATTTTTAATTTTAAAAACCAAAAACTAATATCATGAAAAATTTGAAAAAAGTATCAAGAACCGGTTTAAAAACAATTCAGGGAGGAGCTTTTGTAACATGTACACTCCCTAATGGACAACCTACCAGATGCAGAGATAAATGTCCCCAGGATTTTTGCGGCCCAACAAGCTATATGTGCCTGATCCCGATGGATCTTTGCGGAGATGGAATGTAAGACCGTAATTTTATATCAAAAAAACAGATAAGCCGTCAAGATTTGACGGCTTAATTTATGATTATGGTGCAGAATCGTAAAGCATTTAATATTTTTGCATAAACAAAGCAGGAACTCTAATGACGTTTGAATACAAAACCATAGAAAAGCCCATAGAAAATACTCTTTTAAAAGAAAAAGGAAGCAAGTTCATCGGATTTGCTTACCCGATAACCCATGAAAAAGAATTAAAGAGTGCACTCGAGAAAATAAGAGAAGAACATCCCAAAGCTACTCATCACTGCTATGCCTTCAGAATGGGATTAAATGGAGAGAATTATCGCGCCAATGATGACGGTGAACCTTCCGGAAGTGCGGGATTACCAATTTACAACCAGCTTCTGGCTCATGAAATTACCAATGTTCTTGTCATTGTTGTTCGTTATTATGGAGGAACTAAATTAGGTGTTTCAGGGCTAGTGAAAACCTATAAGGAATCTGCCAAGATCACATTGGAAGAGGCCAGTATTATCACCAGAGAACTGGAAACAGAAGTAGAGATTCAATTTAATTTCAATCAGCAAAATACGATTTTCACCCTGCTTTCAAAATTTGATGCTAAAGTTTTGAACTTCGATGCGAATGAAAACTGTATTCTTACTGCATCCCTGAAACTGGCACAAAAAGAAAACATCTCAGAAAAACTTTCTGAGATGCAATATGTTTCATTTGAATTTAATGATTAATCCCTTCTTCCGCCAAGAAGCAAAGATGCCCAGTAAAGAAGTTGTGCCAGAGAGCCTAAGGCTGCTACCACATAAGTTCTTGCTGCCCATTTCAAACTATCCTGTACTCCCACGAATTCTTCTGCAGTTACCGTTCCTGTATCTTTAAGCCACTTCATTGCTCTGTTACTCGCATCATATTCCACCGGAAGTGTTACAAAAGCAAAAAGTGTGGTCATTGCAAACATCGCAACTCCTATTGCCAGCACAGTTGTATTTCCATTTGGATTTTCAATTGTTCTGGATGCTGCCATTACTGCGATACCCGCAATAAGGACAAACTGCATCAGATTGGAACTTATATTCACAATAGGAACCAACTTTGAACGTAAATTCAACATGGAATATCCTACTGCATGCTGCACTGCATGCCCGCACTCGTGAGCTGCTACTGCCGCCGCCGCTGCGTTTCTCTGCATATAAACCCCTTCAGAAAGGTTCACTGTTTTATCTGCCGGATTATAGTGGTCCGTCAATTGTCCGGGTACCGATATTACCTGAACATCATTTATTCCGTTATCTCTCAACATCTTTTCCGCTACCTCTTTGCCCGAAAGACCATTTCGAAGGTGTACATTGGAATAATATTCAAATTTCGATTTCAATCTGGACGAAACCCACCAGCTCACCAACATCGAAATACCAATAATGATATAATAACCCACCATTTTATATAAATTTTGTGTTTAATTTTACCCATAATCATATAAAAACTGTGCCAAAGTATACGATATTATTATTTATATTTGTCCTTTAATTCCTCTCAAAAAACATGTCTACAGTTTCAATTATTGAAGTAAAAACAGCGGGTCAGCTCAAGCAATTCGTAAGATTTCCAATGGATTTGTATAAAAACAATCCCTACTATGTTCCGTCCTTTATCAATGACGAAATCAACATCTGGAATGCTGATGAAAATCCTGCGCTTCAATATTCTGAGGCAAAGCAGTATCTGGCCTATAAGAATGACAAGATCGCAGGAAGAATTGCCGTTCTGATTAATCATAAGGAAGAGAGAGAATTAGGAATTAAAAAGGTACGTTTTGGATGGATCGACTTTATTGATGATGCTGAAGTTTCAAAGGCATTGATTCAAAAAGCACTTGATTATGCCAAAGAAAAAAATATTGATAAAATTGAAGGACCTATGGGGTTCACCAATCTTGACAAAGCCGGGATGCTGGTAAAAGGTTTTGATCAGCTGGCAACTATGATTGGGATTTACAACCACGAGTACTATCCAAGACATCTTGAAAATCTTGGTTTAACCAAAGAAAAAGAATGGGTGGAGTTTGAAATCATTTTCCCTGAAACCTTGCCTGAAAAAATCCACAAGTTCAATCAGCTTATTTCTGAAAAGTATAAACTGAAGGTTTTAAAATTCAAAACAAAAGAAGAGATTATTCAGTATGTAGATCCGATGTTTGATCTTCTGGATGAAACGTACAAACACCTTTCTACCTACACGCCTATTTCAGATGAGCAGCGTAAGACCTACAAAGAGAAATATTTTAAGCTCATCGATAAAGATTTTATTGTATGCATCGCTGATGAACACAACAATTTGATCTCATTTGCTATTACCATGCCTTCTTATTCCAAAGCACTGCAGAAATCCGGTGGAAAGCTGCTTCCATTCGGCTGGTGGCATTTCCTGCAAGCAGGTAAGAAAAATGACAGGGCTAACTTCTACCTGATCGGCATCCATCCCGACTATCAGAGAAGAGGAGTTACTTCTATTATTTTCAAAGAAATCTGGAATATCTTCAGAAAAAAGGGCGTAAAATACCTGGAAACCAACCCGGAACTGGAAGAAAATAAAAGCATTCAGCTCTTATGGCAGGATTACCATCCGGTGAATCATAAAAGAAGAAGAACGTATTCAATGGAAATCAAATAATTGATACTGTAATTTGTACAACGTAAACTTAAAATCTAAACTTTGAATTTTATGAAACCACAACTTATCATATTTGCTGTTTTAATCGCTGGATTTATCAGTTACAATGTCTTTTTCCAGTCACCTGATGACAAAACAAATACCGTTATCAATATTCTTTTTGCGAGTATTCTTTTTGGATATATCTCCTTTATGGCCTACACTCTTCTTAGAAAAATGAAAAAATAAGACCATAAAACAGCATCAGTGCATGGTTTGATATGAACCTCTATTCAGTATTCAATGAATCCAAAATATTCCAAATGCAGGGAATGAGGGCCCATTTTTCCACACTTACTACAAAAAAAGGGGAAAAACACACCAAAAAAATAATCATAAAAAGCTAATTTTTATTGATTCTAAATTACCGATTTAGCTCATTTTCATCCGACTTTTAAGCTGATAAATTTCATGCTTTCTTGTTTATTCGCTAAATTTGCAAATTGAGATAATAATGCAAAAATGAATTTACCTGAAAGTTATATTCCAATCCTTATCCAGGCTGGTGTAGCAGTAGGATTTGTAGCTGTTTCTTTGCTTGGGGCACATTTCTTAGGCCCACAGCAGAAAAAAGGAAACTCTGTAAAAAACCAAAGCTGGGAATGTGGAGTTCCTGTAGAAGGAAATGCCAGAACACCGTTTTCTATCAAGTACTTCCTGACTGCGGTATTGTTCGTACTATTCGATATTGAAATCGTATTCTTTTATCCTTACGCTGTAAACTTCAGAGAATTCGGTATGGAAGGATTCCTTGCCGTACTTACATTCGTTGCAATTTTCTTCGTAGCGTTTTTCTATGTCTGGAAACGCGGTGCGCTGGATTGGGATAAATAAAGTAATTATAAATTTTAATTAAACATTTTAGATGGTGATTTTAAGTTATGCCATTAAGAATTAATTTAAAATCTAAAATTTAAAATCTAAAATCATCTACAAGATGTCAGATAAAAAACCAGTAATAAGAACAGATGCACCTGCTCCCGAAGGCTATGAAGGAGAAGGATTTTTCGCAACAAAACTGAGCAGTGTAATCGGAATGGCAAGGAAGTTTTCGCTTTGGCCGTTACCCTTTGCAACCTCTTGTTGTGGTATCGAGTTTATGGCTACCCTGAACCCGACATATGATGCTTCAAGATTTGGTATGGAAAGAAACTCTTTCTCTCCAAGACAGGCAGATATGCTGATGGTTTGCGGAACTATATCAAAGAAATTGGGACCTGTCCTGAAAGAAGTGTACACTCAGATGGCTGAGCCGAAATGGGTGGTAGCAGTTGGAGCTTGTGCTTCCAGCGGTGGTATTTTTGATACGTATTCTGTACTTCAGGGAATTGATAAAATTATTCCGGTAGACGTTTACGTTCCCGGATGTCCTCCAAGACCTGAACAGATCATTGAGGGCGTAATGCAGGTACAGGCTCTTGCGGAAAGTGAAAGCATAAGAAGAAGAGATATGCCTGAATATCAGAAATTATTAGATTCTTACAACATAAGCAACTAAACGGAAATGACAAACGAATTTGTATTAGAAGCAATCACAAGAGAATTTCCGGAATCTGTTATTTCAAGTTCAGAACCTTATGGAATGCTGACCATTGAAGTGAAGAAAGAAGATATCAAGAAGATTATTCATTATCTGAAAGATTCATCACTGGAATTTAATTTCCTTACGGATATCTGCGGTATTCATTATCCTGAATTCCCTGAAAAGGAAATTGGTGTTGTTTACCATTTGCATAATATGATGACCAATTTCAGATTACGTCTGAAAATCTTCATGTCCAGAGAAAATATTGAAGTAGACTCTCTTGTAGATCTTTATGTGGGAGCCAACTGGATGGAAAGAGAAACGTATGATTTTTATGGGATTAAATTTAAAGGACACCCGGATCTGAGACCTATTCTGAATATGGAAGACCTGGGATACCACCCAATGTTGAAGGAATATCGCCTTGAAGACGGAACAAGAACCGACAAGAACGATAGTATGTTCGGAAGATAAAAAATAATGCAATAAGCAGTAAGCAGTAAGCATTTAGCTTAAAGCCTATAGCCTATCGCCTAAAGCATTTAAATTATGAAAGATAACTCATTATCTAATATACTAAACCAGTACGAAAGTAAGGAACAGATTGACGGACAATTATACACCCTGAATCTGGGACCTACCCACCCTGCTACGCATGGGATTTTCCAGAATATCTTAACGATGGACGGAGAGAGAATCCTTCACGCTGAGCAAACCGTAGGATACATCCACAGAGCATTTGAGAAAATTTCTGAAAGAAGAAACTATTCTCAGATCACTACCCTTACCGACCGTATGAATTACTGTTCTGCACCCATCAATAACTTAGGCTGGCACATGACAGTAGAAAAACTGATTGGCGTAGAAGTTCCAAAACGTGTAGACTATATGCGTGTTATCCTGATGGAGCTTGCCAGAATCGGTGACCACCTGATCTGTAACGGGGTAACCGGAATGGACTCAGGAGCTATTACAGGTCTTACTTATATGTTCATCGAAAGAGAACGTATTTATGATATGTATGAGCAGATCTGCGGAGCCAGAATGACTACCAATATGGGAAGAATCGGAGGTTTTGAAAGAGATTTCACACCTAAGTTTCATGAGTTGTTGAAAGACTTCTTAAAAACTTTCCCGCCAAGGTTTAAAGAATTCTGTACATTATTAGAAAGAAACAGAATCTTTATGGACAGAACCATCGGTACAGGAGCTATCTCTGCCGAACGAGCTTTAAGCTACGGTTTCACAGGTCCCAACTTACGTGCAGCAGGTGTAGATTACGATGTTAGAGTTGCACAGCCTTATTCTTCATACCAGGATTTCGACTTCATTATTCCGGTAGGAACTTCAGGAGACACTTACGACCGTTTCATGGTTCGTCAGCAGGAAGTCTGGGAATCCATCAAAATTATCAAACAAGCATACGAAAACCTTCCGGAAGGGCCATTCCATGCGGATGTCCCTGATTTCTATCTTCCTGAAAAGGCAGATGTATACCAGAAAATGGAAGCATTGATCTACCATTTCAAAATCGTAATGGGAGAAACCGATGTACCGAAAGGAGAAGTTTACCATGCTGTAGAAGGTGGAAACGGAGAATTAGGTTTCTATCTTGTGAGTGACGGAGGAAGAAGCCCTTACAGACTTCACTTCAGAAGACCATGCTTCATCTACTATCAGGCATACCCTGAAATGATTACAGGTTCTGTAATCTCAGATGCTATTGTAACGATGTGTAGTATGAATATTATTGCGGGAGAATTAGACGCATAACTGGAATTATAAATTTTGAATTATAAATTATAAATTGATTTTAGACCGTTATTCAATTAGAATTTAAAATCTAAAATCTAAAATTTCAAAAATGAGCGAAACAATAGCTTTTAAACCGGAAAGTTTAGCACAGGTACACAAAATTATCGCAAGATATCCTGAAGGAAGACAGAAATCTGCTCTTCTTCCTGTACTTCACCTGGCACAGAAAGAATTCGGAGGATGGTTAGATGTTCCTGTGATGGATTATGTTGCCGGACTATTAAGTATCCAACCGATCGAAGTATATGAAGTGGCTACTTTCTATACGATGTTCAATATGAAGCCGGTAGGTAAATATGTATTGGAAGTTTGCAGAACCGGACCTTGTATGGTTTGTGGAAGCGAAAAGATCCTGGATCATATCAGAACCAAACTGAACATTAAAGACGGAGAAACTACTGAAGATGGTATGTTCACTTTAAAGCCAGCTGAATGTCTTGGAGCATGCGGCTACGCACCCATGATGCAGCTAGGGAAATTCTTTCATGAAAATTTAACGATAGAAAAAGTAGATGAAATCCTTGATCTTTGCAGACAGGGACAAGTTGCTTTAGACTAAACTAATTATATGGGAAACCAACATCTTACATATTTTAAAATTGAAAATTTCAAGAAGTTTGACTCTCTTGAAGTGAAAGATATTGGTCAATTTAATTTGATTGTAGGAGATAATAATGCCGGAAAGACATGTTTATTAGAGGCCTTTTCATTAGGAGTTAAACATAAAGAAATTATTTCTAATCTATATAATATTCTTAGACACAGAAAAGATTCTGACTATTATTATAAAATTATTAGAAATACAGACCCTACTGGAAATATTAAAAATCTACATTCATTATTAGAAGATATTTTCAATTTCGAAAACAATATTATTACTCCGTTTTTAAAAAAAGGCAATGATTATTTCAAGTATACTTATAATGATGTTGAAATACTTATTGAAAATAAATTTATAGGGCTTAATAAAGAAACTGAAAAAGATAAACAAAATAAATACATTTTTGATTTTATAACAAAGCACGAGTTATTTTCATATAATGAGATTAATAGAAAATCGAAAAACTGGATATTTATAAATAAAAAAGATGAAACCCAGAAAAAATTCCATTTAGATTTTATGGTTGATATTACATCCGGTTATTACTTTGATTTTTTTAGTTATAAACCATTCCATAATATTATTTATTTTTCAAACAAAATTTCTAATGAGAAAATATTAAAATATGAATCTATTATTTCTGATTACGACACAAAAAAAGAAGTAATATATTTATTAAATAGTATTTTCGAACTACAAATCCTAGATTTTAACTTTTCATCAAATGATCTGAAAATATCAACTAAAGAAAATGGAAAGTATAAATCAATTCGGGAATATGGAGATGGAGTTCAGAGATTTATTCTTTTTGTATTAGAAATGTTAATTAATGAAAATGGAAAATTATTTTTTGATGAAATTGAAGTAGGAATTCATTTTTCAAAAATTGGAAAATTATGGAAATCTATTTTTGATTTAGCAAAAAAATATAATGTTCAAATTTTTGCAACCACCCACTCAAAGGAATGTATAGAAGCTTTTATAGAGGCTTGTCAAGAAGTAAATTTGCAAGGAGATATTAAATTAATAAAATTATTAACTAATAAAGATAAAACTACTAAGGCAATAACTTATCCATATAATGAATTTGAATATTTAGTAGATTCTGAAACAGAAATTAGATAGATGGATAAAATTAGAATATTTTGTGAAGGATTTTCCGATCAACGTTTTTTAAGAGACTTTATTTATCTTAACTACGGTATTGAGATAACAGATAAGCAATTAAAAAAAAATGAGTTTATTCATTGTTTAGGAGGTTGGACTAATTTGAAAAATAATAAAGGTAGAATAACTGAAGAATTTTCAGATTATTTATCATTAATATTCCTTGACGCTGATGATCATGAAACGATTGAAAAATCAGGTATTATTGAAACAAAAAAATTTGTTGCTGATTTAATGCATAGCTGGGGTTGGACAAAATATGACTTATACGTTTTTCCAAATAATCACGATGAAAAAGGAGAAGTTGAAGATTTTTTTGAGAAAATAATTAATACTAATAATGCAGATATTTTTGATTGTTGGAATAATTTTGAAAATTGCTTAAAAAGCAAAAACGAAAACTATTTAATTCCTGCTAAAAAATCAAAAATCTATCTTTATCATGAAGCTTTAGAGGCAAATAAAGATAAATGCAAAGATATGGGAAGAGACTTTACGGATAATAAATTATGGGATCTAGATGTCAATAATTCACATCTAAAACCATTAAAGGAATTTTTAGACAAATATTTAATTTAAACAATGAGTAAAAAACTTTTACTTAAAGACGCACATATAGAAGGTATCCGCTACTTTGAAACCTACCGTAAACAGGGAGGTTACACAGCTGCTGAGAAAGCCTTGAAAATGACTCCTGACGAAATTCTTGAAGAAGTAAAAGCTTCAGGACTAAGAGGTCGTGGTGGAGCTGGATTCCCAACAGGAATGAAATGGAGCTTTTTGGCAAAGCCTGAAGGTGTTCCAAGACACCTTGTTGTGAATGCGGATGAATCTGAACCCGGAACGTTCAAGGACAGATATCTGATGGAGTTCCTTCCTCATTTATTGATCGAAGGAATGCTGATTTCTTCTTACTGTTTAGGTTCCAATACTTCTTATATCTACATCCGTGGAGAATATTCATGGATTCCGGATATCCTTGAAGAAGCTATTGAAGAAGCTAAAGCAGCAGGATTTTTAGGTAAAAATATTTTAGGAACTGGTTTCGATCTGGAAATCTACGTACAGAGAGGTGGTGGAGCATACATTTGTGGTGAAGAAACTGCATTGCTTGAATCCCTTGAAGGAAAAAGAGGAAACCCAAGATTAAAACCACCATTCCCGGCTGTAAAAGGTCTTTGGGAGAGACCAACGGTGGTAAACAACGTTGAGTCTATTGCGGCAGTAGTTCCGATCATTGATATTACAGGTGCTGAATATGCTAAAATCGGGGTGGGAAGATCTACAGGTACGAAATTGATTTCTGCTTGTGGAAACATCAACAAACCGGGTGTATACGAAATCGATATGACGATCACCGTAGAAGAATTCATCTACTCTGATGAATATTGCGGTGGTATTAAAGACGGTAAAAAATTAAAGGCTTGTATTCCTGGAGGAAGTTCTGTTCCGATTGTTCCGGCAAACTTATTGTTGAGAACCGTAAACGGAGAGCCAAGATATATGAACTATGAATCATTGGCAGATGGTGGTTTTGCTACCGGAACCATGATGGGTTCAGGAGGTTTCATCGTTTTGGATGAAGACCAGTGTATTGTAGAACATACCATGACCTTGGCAAGATTCTACAACCACGAAAGCTGCGGACAATGTACGCCTTGCCGTGAAGGAACGGGATGGATGTACAAGATTTTAAAGAAAATCGAGAAAGGAGAAGGAAAAATGGAAGATATCGATCTGCTTTGGGATATCCAGAGAAAAATCGAAGGAAATACGATTTGTCCGTTGGGTGATGCAGCAGCCTGGCCGGTTGCCGCAGCGATCCGTCACTTCAGAGATGAATTTGAGTGGCACGTAAAAAACCCGGAATTGTCTCAGACACAAAACTATGGATTGGCACATTATGCAGATCCTATCCCGGCTGTTGAAAAGAACGCATAGGTAAGATGAAAAAAATATTGGTGGTCGGCTTAATGATGTCGAATTTTGTATTTGCACAGAATAAGAAAACTGATACTGCAAATTATAACAGATCCGTTGAAGAGGATTTGTCATATGTAGTGAGTGAGAAACAGCAGATTAAAGCTGAGAGAAAGGAAAAGCCTTTACCATTAAGCAAAAAAGGTCAGGTTTTCGTATTTTACGGATGGAACAGAGCGGCTTACAGCAATTCTGATATCCACTTTACTGGAAACGGATACGATTTTCAATTGAATAACGTAACCGCAAAAGACAGACCTACAAAATTTGGAATTGTCTATTTTGATCCAAGCTGGTTTACCGTAACACAGTATAATTTCAGAATAGGATATTTCATTAAAGACAATTTAGCATTGGTACTGGGGATAGACCATATGAAATATGTAATGGATCAAAACCAGACTGTAGGTTTCAAAGGTCATATTTCAGATCCTGAATATGCAGCAATGGTTCAAAACGGGCAGGTTAATCTTGCAGATGAGAAGTTCCTTACTTTCGAACATACTGATGGACTTAATTATGAAAACTTAGGTCTTGAGAAATACAAAAATCTTGTTCATAAGAAAAATATAGATTTAGTATGGTCTTATGGAGCCGGAATCGGGTTTATGTTTCCGAAAAGTAATGTAAAACTTTTTGGTAACGAAAGAAGTGACCGTTTTCACGTTGCAGGTATGGGAACCGATATCAGATCCAGTCTTAACTTAGTATTCTGGAAAAACTGGATGCTGAGATTAGAAGGAAAAGCAGGTTATATTAATATGTGGGACATTAAAACCACGTTGAATAACAAGCCGGACAAAGCACGTCAGGATTTTGTTTTCGGACAGGTTCTTGGAGGAATTGGATATACATTTAATACAAAGAAATATAAATAACAAAGCCTATTGCTTAACGCATAAAGCTTAAAGCATATCATATGAGCGAAGAAGTTAAAAAATTCAAAATAACTATAGACGGACAGACTACCGAAGTTTTGCCTGGTACTTCTATTCTGGAAGCTGCAAGACAAATCGGTGGTAAATCTGTACCTCCTGCAATGTGCTACTACAGCAAGTTGGAAACCAGCGGAGGAAGATGCAGAACTTGTCTGGTAGAAGTTTCTAAAGGATCTGAAGCAGACCCACGTCCTATGCCCAAATTAGTGGCAAGCTGCAGAACTAATGTAATGGACGGTATGGAAGTAAAAAATCTTACTTCTGAGAAAGCTCAGGAAGGAAGAAAAGCGGTTACCGAATTCCTTTTGGTAAACCACCCGCTGGACTGCCCTATCTGTGACCAGGCAGGAGAATGTCATCTTCAGGACTTAGGATATGAGCATGGTGTGGAAAATACAAGAACAGAATTCGAAAGAAATACTTACGAAGCTGATGATCTTGGACCGAACATCAAATTAAATATGAACCGTTGTATTCTTTGCGCAAGATGCGTACTTACAGCTAACCAGCTTACAGAAACAAGAGAACACGGTATCCTTTTCAGAGGAGATCACGCAGAAATTTCAACCTATTTAAATAAAGCTTTAGACAATGACTTCATCGGAAACGTTATCGATGTTTGTCCTGTAGGAGCATTAACAGACAGAACAGCCCGTTTTGCCAGCAGAGTTTGGTTTACCAAACCGATGAACGCAACTTGTAAATGTGATAAATGTTCAGGAAAAGCTGTAGTATGGTTTAAAGGAGACGAAATTGTAAGAGTAACTGCCAGAAAAGACCAGTGGGGTGAAGTTGAAGAATTCATCTGTGATACATGCCGTTTCGAAAGAAAATCTTTATCAGACTGGAATATCGAAGGTCCTAGACATATCGACAGACATTCTGTAATTTCATTGAATCACTACGAAAAGCCTAAAGACGAACTAAGAGTTTTAGACAATCCGATGGCTAAAGAAATCAGTGAAAAAGACGAAAAATAAAAAGATGGAAGCCTGAAGCTGGAAGATGGAGGTTTGTAACCGTAAAATATTTCACTTCTTCTTTTAACTTTAATATCGTTAAAAAATAAAATAAATTGGTAATGTGATGTAGAGTTGATGCCACGACGTGATAAACTTCCAGCTTCCAGCTCCCATCTTCAAACATTTAAAATAAAAAATGGATTTACTTACATTTAAACTTATACTTGTACTAGCACTTTTTCTGCTGTCACTTACGATTGCAGCCTACTCTACATGGGCAGAAAGAAAAGTTGCCTCTATCATGCAGGATAGAATTGGTCCCAACAGAGCCGGACCTTTCGGATTGCTGCAGCCTCTTGCTGACGGTGGAAAATTCTTCTTTAAAGAAGACTTTACGCCTGCCAATGCAGAAAAATTCCTTTTCGTATTAGGGCCGGCTTTGGTGATGTTTATTTCATTGATTACAGGAGCTGTTATTCCTTGGGGTAAAAGTTTAAATATTGCAGGTACTTCTTTTGATCTTCAGGTAGCAAACATCGATGTTGGTGTGCTTTTCATCATCGGTATGGCTTCCATCGGGGTTTACGGAATTATGATCGGAGGTTGGGCTTCGAACAATAAATATTCATTATTAGGTGCTATCCGTGCTTCTTCTCAGATGATTTCTTATGAACTGGCAATGGGATTAGCACTTCTTTCCATCATCATGATGGCTGGAAGTTTGGATTTAAAAGAAATTACTGAAAGCCAGACTACCGGAAAATTATGGGGCGTTATTCCTTGGGTTTCAGGATTGAACTGGAACATTTTCTACCAGCCGATTGCATTCCTTGTTTTCTTTGTAGCCGCTTTGGCAGAAACCAACAGACACCCATTTGATTTACCTGAGTGTGAATCTGAATTGGTAACAGGATACTCTACAGAATATTCTTCCATGAAATTAGGTTTATATATGTTCGGGGAATACGTGAACATGTTTATCTCTAATGCTTTTATGGTCGTTCTTTTCTTCGGAGGTTATAACTATCCAGGTATTGAATGGGTAACTCAAAACTGGGGTGAAAACACTGCAGGGATTTTAAGTATTGTAGCCTTCCTTACAAAAACAGTAATTGGAATTCTGATCTTCATGTGGATCAGATGGACACTTCCAAGATTCAGATATGACCAGTTAATGCACTTAGGATGGAAAACATTAATCCCAATGGCATTGGTAAACCTATTAATTACAGGAGCTGTAATTTTAGCGTTTGGAAATTAAATTATCTAAACCTAACAGGTTTTTGAAACTTGTTAGGTTTGTGTAAATATTGAATATTAAAAATTAAGATAACAGACAAGATTAGTCTAAAATCTGGTGTCTAACATCTAATATCTATAATTAAATGAAACTTACAAACAGATCAAAAGTTGTTTCCAATAAAGAAATGACCCTTGCTGAAAAAATCTACCTTCCTGCCATCTTTACAGGAATGGGGATTACATTCAAGCATGCTGTAAGAACCGTGATAAAGGGTGCTCCCGCAGTATATTCGTATCCGGAAGTACAGAAACCAAGAACCACAATCTGGAGAGGCCAGCACGTTTTGAAAAGAGACGAAGAAGGCAGAGAAAGATGTACAGCTTGCGGACTTTGTGCGGTAGCTTGTCCTGCAGAAGCCATTACGATGACTGCTGCTGAAAGAACTAAAGAGGAAAAAGGACTTTACAGGGAAGAGAAATACGCTTCAGTATATGAAATCAATATGCTAAGATGTATTTTCTGTGGTATGTGTGAAGAAGCTTGTCCTAAATCTGCCATCTATCTTACCGACAGGTTGGTAGACGTGGAAACCAACAGAGGTTCTTTCATTTACGGAAAAGATAAATTAGTTGAAAAAATAAATGAAAGGATTGATATCACGACAAGACAATCCGAGAAACAAAAAAATGCGGTAAAATAATGGATCAGTTTTTATTTTTCTTGGTGGCGTTTTTAGCAGTGGCAAGTGCTGTTTACTTTGTATTTGCAAGAAATCCTCTTTATGCTATTTTGTCATTAATTGTTACGATGTTTTCAATTGCCGGAATGTACATTCTTCTCAATGCACAGTTCCTGGCAATCATCCAGATTATTGTTTACGCAGGTGCTATCATGGTACTTTTCCTTTACATCTTAATGATGCTTAACCTTAATAAACAAGACGAAAGTAAGAAGAACAATACTTTAAAATTTGTTGGAGTTTTTACGGCAGGTCTTCTTTTGGTAGGTGTATTGGGAGTTTTCAGAGGAGTAAAAGACAATCACATTGTTGTTGAAAATATAGACAGAGGGGTAGGTCTTACGAAAAATCTGGGTAGACTTTTGTTTAATGAATATGTTTTACCGTTTGAGCTTGCTTCCATCCTAATTCTGGCAGGTATTGTAGGCGCGGTATTAATCGGTAAAAAAGATTTATAAAATTATGGGAGAAGTAAATACATTTATACAAAGCATCCCTTTGGACTACTTCATCATTCTTTCCTCAGTATTGTTCTGTTTGGGAGTAATGGGAGTATTGCTTAGAAAAAATGCTATTGTGATTCTGGGCTGTGTAGAGCTTATGCTGAATTCTGTAAACCTTTTATTGGCAGCTTTTTCAGCATATAAAGGCAACGGCGACGGACAACTTTTAGTTTTCTTCATTATGGTGGTAGCAGCTGCTGAAGTAGCAGTAGGTCTGGCAATTATTGCGATGCTATATAGAAACACCCGTTCTGTAGATGTGAGTATATTTAATAAATTAAGAGGATAAGAATGGAGAATCTAGTATATGCAATAGTACTTTTACCACTTTTAGGGTTTCTTATTAACGGGCTATTCGGAAAAAATCTTCCCAAAATATTGGTAGGATCTTTGGCTACAGCTATGGTTTTCGGATCTTTCTGTATTGCGGTAAGTATTTTCATGAATTTCAATTCTGAAAGCCAGCCTGTTATTGTAAAAGCTTTTGAATGGTTTAGAGTAAACGGAGTTCAAATTAATTTTGGATTCCAGATTGATCAGCTTTCTTTAATGATGGTGATGATCATTACGGGTATCGGTTCACTGATCCACTTATACTCTATCGGATATATGAGTCATGATAAAGGATTCTATAAGTTTTTTACTTACCTGAATCTTTTCATCTTCTCGATGTTACTTTTAGTAATGGGAAGCAACTACCTTATCCTGTTCATCGGATGGGAAGGTGTAGGTCTTTGTTCTTACCTGCTGATCGGATTCTGGTACACAAACGAAGAATACGGTAAAGCAGCAAGAAAAGCTTTCATCATGAACAGAATTGGTGACCTTGCGTTATTGATCGGTATTTTCATGATTGCTTCTCAAACCAATGCTGTAGATTATCTTTCTGTAGCAGAAAACGCTTCAAAATTTGAATTAGACGGAACAGTGATCATCTTTATCACAGCGAGTTTATTCATCGGTGCTACCGGTAAATCTGCTCAGGTTCCATTATATACATGGTTACCGGATGCGATGGCCGGGCCAACTCCTGTATCAGCGTTAATCCACGCGGCAACGATGGTAACAGCGGGTATCTATTTAGTAGTAAGATCCAACTTCTTATTTACTTTGGCACCTACAGTGCAGGGAGGAATTTTATTCATCGGATTCTTAACGGCTGCTTTGGCTGGTTTCTATGCACTTCGTCAGAACGACATCAAAAAAGTATTGGCATACTCTACAGTTTCACAACTTGGATTTATGTTCATCGCTTTAGGTCTTGGAGCGTATACAACGGCTATGTTCCACGTAATGACACACGCATTCTTTAAGGCGTTGTTATTCTTAGGTGCAGGTTCAGTAATCCACGCTATGAGCAACGAACAGGATATGCGTTTCATGGGAGGTCTTAAGAAATATATTCCTCTTACCCACGCTACATTCCTTATCGGAACATTAGCCATCTCAGGTTTCCCTTTATTATCAGGGATGATCTCCAAAGACGAAATTTTAGTAGCAGCTTTCGCTAAAAACCCTATCTATTGGGTAATCTTATTTGTTTTAGCGGCAATGACTGCAACTTATATGTTCAGACTGTACTATCTTACATTCCACGGAGAATTCAGAGGTACAGAAGAACAAAAACACCATTTACATGAAAGCCCGTCTAATATGACATTACCATTGATCGTATTGGCAATTCTTTCTGTAATCGGAGGTTTTATCAACCTGCCACACTTCATCGGTCACGGCCATTATGCTAAACTGATGGAATGGTTAAAGCCGGTTCTTACGGAACAAAGCTACAGCCAGATGGAAGCTACTCTTTCAGGAGTACCTTTCAATACTGAAATGATATTATTAGCAGCAACAATCCTGATGTTCTTCACTGTATGGTTCATCGTTAGAAATACTTATGTAAGTAAGAAAAAGATGGCTGTTGCAGAGGAAAACTATACCGGATGGGAAAAGCTTTCTGCTAAGAAATTATACGTTGACGAACTTTACAACGCATTGATTGTAAAAACTGTTGAAGGATTAGGACGCGGAGGAAAAATGTTTGATAAGGGTATCTTAGACCGTTTTGTAAACTTTGTAGGTGATGGTGCTGAAGACAGCGGAAAAGCTATGAAGCGTGTACAGAACGGAAATGTAGAGACATATATCCTTATCATGTCTTTAGCGGTGGGAATTATATTAATTGTTAACTTTTTATTACAATAATAATGTCTTGTTTGTTATTAACATTATTACTATTACCTCTAGTAGGTTCGGGATTAGTTTTTGCCTGGAAGAGTAATTCCAGCAAATATTTGGCGCTTGGAATCGCATTGGTACAAATGCTTCTTACGTTCTATATGCTTTCGGATTTTGATTTTACTCCGACAGTAGACAGCGTATTGCAGCATGAGATCAATTATCCATGGTCACAATTTATGAAGAGCTCTCTTCACTTCGGTGTTGACGGAATGAGCATGCTTCTTTTATTATTGACCAATATTCTGGCTCCAATCATTATTTTATCATCTTTCAACGAAAGTGTAAACTACAGAAATACATTCTACGGATTGATTCTGTTGATGCAGTTTGGTCTTGTAGGAGTATTTACTTCTTTAGACGGATTGTTGTTCTACATTTTCTGGGAAGTCACTTTGATTCCAATTTGGTTCATTGCCGGACTTTGGGGACAAGAGAATAAAAGGTTTGAGTTTACGACGAAATTCTTCGTATATACATTTGTAGGATCACTATTTATGTTAGCCGGATTGATCTATGTGTACAACCACTCTGCATCATTCGCTTTAACAGATCTGTATAATGCACAGCTGAACGAAGTACAGCAGACTGTGGTATTCTGGTTTATCTTCTTTGCTTTTGCAGTGAAATTACCGGTATTCCCTTTCCATACATGGCAGCCTGACACGTATACCTACTCTCCTACTCAGGGATCTATGTTATTATCAGGGATCATGCTGAAGATGGCAGTATATGGTGTAATGCGTTATTTACTCCCAATCACTCCGCTTCCGATTGCCGGAATTTCCGGACAGATCGTAATCATTCTTGCTATTGTAGGAATTGTTCACGGTGCTTTGATTGCCATCATCCAGACGGATATGAAGAGAATCATTGCTTATTCATCTTTCTCTCACGTAGGATTGATGGTAGCAGGGATCTTCGCTTCAGCAGTAGTTACTTTGAGAGGAACTTTCAACGTAGAAGGAGCTGAAGGAGCTTTGGTACAGACTTTTGCCCACGGTATCAACGTAGTAGGATTATTCTACTGTTGTGATATTTTATACAAGAGATTCAAATCAAGAGACATCAGACAAATGGGAGGTTTAGCCAAAGTAGCGCCTAAATTTGCAGTATTGTTCCTGATCATTATACTAGGTTCAATGGGAGTTCCATTAACCAATGGATTCATCGGAGAATTTATTCTGTTGAAATCGGTTTATGATTTTAACGGAACAGCAGCAGTAATTGCTGGTCTTACGGTAATTCTTTGTGCAGTGTATTTATTGAGATTCTACGGAAAAGCAATGTTTGGAGAAGGAGATGAAGCCGTTTTAAGTACTGCAAAAGATTTATCAGGTGTAGAATTTTCTGTATTGGCAAGTTTAGCGGTTTTTGTGATTTTACTAGGTATTTTCCCACAACCGGTAATCGACATGGTGAGTAGTTCGGTGAAGTTTATCTACCAATCAATGGTAAGTTAATTTGATATTTTAAGAAATGAGTGTTTTAATTATTGTTTTCCTAACGGCAGTTATTGCGTTATTTTCAGGAGTTTTTGAACAAGGAAAATTCGCAAGATACATTGGGATTTTGGGATTAATCATTGCATTGTATGTAAGTTTTATGCCGGAATGTTCGTTCTTCGACCATTACAAGCATATGTACGAGTACAGTGACAATACCGCATTATTCACTAAAATATCAATCGTAACAACTTTATTGTTATTCTTCCTTGGAGGTTTTGCTTTCAGCAATCACAGAAGCCACCAGTCGGAATTATATGCATTGATGCTATTTGCATTATGTGGAGGGATCATCCTTTTCGGATACCAGAACCTGGTAACGATGTTCCTGGGAGTTGAGATTCTTTCTATTCCATTATATGTAATGGCGGGAGCTAACAAAACTGATCTGAGATCCAACGAAGCTTCTATTAAATATTTCCTTATGGGTGCCTTTGCAACAGGTTTCTTACTGTTCGGTATTGCATTCATCTACGGAAGTGCAGGAAGTTTTGATCTTTACAAGATTCATGATTTTGGAGTAGCAAATGCTGGAAATGTAATGTTCATCTTAGGAGTATTACTGATTCTTTGTGCATTGGCATTTAAGGTTGCTTTAGCACCTTTCCACATGTGGAGTCCTGATGTATATGCAGGTTCTCCTTCATTAATCACAGCTTTCATGGCGAGTGTAGTAAAGATCTCAGGATTCTTTGCTCTGTTCAGATTGATGACGCTTGGTTTTGCGGGAGTAACTCACGAGTGGATTAATGTTTTAGGAGTATTCTTAATCATTACTTTACTTTTGGCCAACGTTATGGGTCTTGCTCAGACGAACGCAAAAAGAATGCTGGCATACTCTTCAGTTTCCCATGCAGGATATATCGGATTGGTATTCTTCGGAATGACAAGCCTTTCTACATATAACCTGGCGTTCTATTTATTTGCTTATTCTTTATCTACAGTAGGCGTTTTCATGTGTCTGATCTGGGTAGAGAAATTAAAGAGAGAAACTTCTTTCGGAGCCTTCAAAGGATTGGCAAAAACCGAACCTTTATTAGCCACTGTAGCAACGATCTCTATGCTTTCAATGGCAGGAGTTCCGTTAACAGCTGGTTTCATGGGAAAATTCGCTTTATTCTCCCAGGCTATGAACGGTGCTGCTTTCTTAGTATTGGTAGCTGTGTTAGGTTCTGCCCTATCCATTGCTTATTATTTAAGACTGATCATTGCGATGTTCTTCTTTAAAGAATCAACATTCAAATCATCAGAAAAAGTGACCCTTACTTACAACATCATCGCAGTAGTTGTTATTGCTTTGATCATTATCCTTGGAGTTTTCCCGGATTTATTTGCAAGAATGTTCGGATTATAAAATCTGAATTTTAAAATATAAAAAGCACAACTTCTCAGTTGTGCTTTTTTATTATCCTAACAAAGTAATGAATATCTCATCTAAAATGTTACAATTTTTATGTATCACTAAATCTATAATCTGTCTTTCAAAAAAGCAATAAGGAATTATAAAATATGTTGCAGAATTTCCCAAAGCACATGCAAATTATATACAATAAAATAAAAATTCCACACGATCAATATTCTCCTTTTTTCATAACTTTACTCTAAATTTTTCAGCTCTTGGCTAATCTCTATAAAAAAGACTCTCCCTTTCAGGTTTATATATCATTCAAAAAATATTTGGATGTTCTGGAACATATCCGGTATAATGACAGACTGGAATACAGAGTCAATTATGCAGAGTCTTTGATTGAGAGTACAAGAAATTTTAATGAGCTCAGAGAAGGCTTTCAGGACACTGCCCTTCTTGAAAAATACGAAGACCTCATCAGACTTCTTCTTGCTGATCTTTTCCCAACAGGCCTTACCAGAAACGAAATAAAAGCGGCAAGTATTCCGCTTTCCAACATTACCTTCAACTATACTGAAAGGTTTAAAGATATTCTGAAAGATGCCGGAAAAGACTTCGAAATAGAACTCAGGAATATTTCGGATAATGAATTTTATGTGTTCTGCTGCTGTTTGATTCTTCAAAGCTATTTCAAAAAAGATATTAAAAGTATGCTTCCGTTTTATTATGACATTCCCAACAAACAGGGAATCATGAAGCATTATAAAATTACGGTCAATTCCGATTTTACGGAAATTACGCCTACAGAAGATGCCAAAATTCCATCTGATGATGTTCTGGATATGCTGCTGGAAAATCTTGATGACTTTAAACTCTGGAAGAAATATTTTCCATCTCAATCCTGGATATTGAAAGGATTTACTATTATTTCACTGGTAGACTGTACTTCTGAAGTAGCCCTTTCCGATCTGAAATCAAGCATGATTGAAATTGATCCGGAAAATATGAATCCCAACGAAAACCTGACCGAAATTTTCAAATCCTATTTTGATGTTCCTGAACTCAACTTCGGGTTGATGACTTTCAACAAAAAGGAACAGAAACTCGATAAACTTCCGATTTACGAAAGCCTGCTCACGAATCATATCCTGGATTTCTGGATCAATGCATTTGATGAAGAGACGCGTAAAAGCACCTTTGATAATTTAAATCACAATTCAAAGCCTGTGGTTGTTTCCAATGTAAACAACCTGGACGAGAATGTCAAGCTGCTTCCTTCCTTCAGTATTTTAAAGGACAATAATGTCAACAGTTTCATGGTAATTCCCATCATGAAAGACGGCGAACTCCTTGCGATCATGGAATTCACCTCTCCTATTGCCGGAAGTTTCAATGGCTTGAAACTGAAAAAACTGGAGTTTTTCACTGATATGGTTCTCTTTTCTCTGAACAGGTTCTACTTTGAGAAAAATTACCAGATTGAAGCTATTATTCAACGTGAATATACAACCATCCACGACAGTGTGGTATGGAAGTTCAGAAATGAAGCTGAAAAATACTTCACGGCATCACTAGGAAAAAAAATCTATACATTAAAACAGATTTCTTTCAAAAATCTTACTCCGCTATTTGGGGTTTCGGATATCCGTTCTTCTTCAGAAAAACGTTTTAACCTGATGCTGCAGGACCTTAATCAGCAGATTGAGTGGCTTAATGAAATTTTTCTACTTACTAATTCTGATTCGGAAAAATTTGTGCTGGCACTGGATGTTTTTGAAAATGAACTGAACAATGAGATCAAAGCGGATACGGAACAGCGTTTTCAAAGATTATTAAGGGAAGAAATTCATCCTTTTTTACAGGGAAAACTGGAAGTAAAAACCTCCAGAGAAATAAAGACAAAGATCAAAGACTACTTTTCACATATTTTTGCTCCTACTGACCTGTTTTATCATCACAGAAAAAACCTGGATGATTCTATCACTCTGGTCAACCGGAAACTGGCAGATATGCTGGACGAAAGCCAAATAAAAGCACAGGAGATTTTCCCGCACTATTATGAAAGATTTAAGTCTGATGGTGTAGAACACAATCTGTACATTGGTTCTACCATCGCTCCTGAGCTTCACTATACCTCAAAAGTTGTTCACAAACTGAGATACTGGCAGCTGAAAACCATCTGTAAAATGGAACTTGAATTCCAGTCGTTCAAAAAATACCTTCCTGTACAGCTGGATATTGCCTCACTCATTTTTGTATATAATGAAAAAATAGACATCCGTTTCAGAATGGATGAAAAACGCTTTGATGTAGACGGCGCCTACAATTCCTATTACGAAATCATCAAAAAACGTCTGGATAAAGCCCATGTCAAAGATTCTTCAGAACGCATCACTGCTCCCGGAAAAATCACCATCGTCTATTTCGGAATGGAAAACCAGAAGGAATACCTGGACTATATTTCCAAACTCCAGAAGAAAGGAGTTTTACAAAATGATATAGAATTTTTAAGAGTAGAGGATCTTCAGGGAATTACGGGATTGCTGGCACTGAGAGTGTCTTTTACACTTCCGCAGGAGTAATTATATTCCATTAATCCACAAAATAAGTATCAGGTTTCTTTAACTCCTCTTGAGGAATTCCTGCCTGTTCAAAAATAGAAAACTCAATGGTACGGCAGATACTGTTCAGGGCAAGATCATTTTCCTCTTCGCCAAAAGGTTCTCCAATCTCCTGAATAATGGCATCAAGAGCAATAAAAGTATAGCTGATCAGCAGAACGATCAAAGGCATCATCCATCCCAAAGAATCTACCAATCCGAAAGGAAGCCAGAAACAGTACAGATACACGGTACGATGCAGCAAAACACTATAAGCAAAGGGAAGCGGAGTATTATAAATCCTTTCACAGCCTCCGGAAATAGCAGAAAACTGATTCAGCTGATGATCCATGGAAGTCATGACAATAGTATCGATATTACCTTTTTTGTTTTGCTCATTGAGCCAGTCTGCAATAAATCCAAGAATAATACTGGGAATAAATTTCTTATTCCTCACCTGTTCCAGCTGTTCAAATGAAAGCAGTCTCTCAAGATGTTCTGTCCCTGTTTTATCTCTCAACTGAAAGTTCAGAGACCAGCAAAATGCAGAGATCAGCCTAATGATACTTTCTTTCTCTTCTTTTGCAGTAGGAGAGGAATCGTTTACCAATGATAAAATCTGCCTTGTCAGGGATCTTGTTTCAATCACAAGCAATCCCCAAAGTTTCCTGCCTTCCCAAAATCGGTCATAACTCGCAGAATTACAGAAGCCCATAAATATGGCAAGTGCCAATCCTATCAGTGTAAAAATGGTAGGATTAAGATGCACTTTATAATCAAAGATTCTTCCTTTGAAAAAATAGATAGCCAAAGAGAACAACGTGATAATGGAAAGCTGAACAACAATTTTCTTTAAGACGGATCCTCTCCATATAAATAACATTTTCAGCCAATTCGAACGCTGTCTGACTATCATTTGTGTATATTTTAATTAAAGACTCAGAAAAGCCGCCCCGAAAGATAAGACGGAAATAATAATCCCTGCCATAAATATCTTATAGGTAATGGATAAAAGCCTGTATTTCCTGTTAAGAACTTTCCCAAGATAATACAGATCCTTCACCATAGAATCATAGATATAATCTCTGTCTTTAATAAGATCTTTCATAGCATTGTTATAATCGTCAAACAACATCTGCTGAAAGTTTCCAAAGAACAGCAGGTTTACTTTTCTGTTGGCAATATCCTGAGAAGTAAATGTTGATTTGGTTACATTCGGTTTTGTAGAGAGAATCGCAAATATAATCGTCAGTACACTGGACAGCAATAATATGAAGCTTGGAAGAATCAGATGTGAATTCTTAGGAGCATCCAGTTTCGGAACCAGTACAGAAAGACAAACCGAAATAATAATCGCGTTTACAGATAAAAGAATATTGGCTTTACTGTCCGCAATATCACTTAATCTTGTATGATTGTTCAGTGTAACTCTGAATAAGGTATCTACACTTCTGTCCGATTTTTCTTTTTCTTTTTTGCCCTCTGAAGCCTCCTTTTTGTTTTCTTTTTTCTCTTCTTCTTTTTCCAGCTTCTTTTCGATCTTTTTGATATTTTTCTTTTTCAAAGGCTCCCAGTTTTCTTTGGCATAATCTGTATAAAAAGTATGCTTGTTTTTCAGCATATCCAGATTTCCGGCATTCCATTCTTCATTGGAAAAGCATCTTACATTAGTTAGTTCCCATTCTTTTCTCAAAGCATCAGAAATTTCACTGTAATCATGGCCTGCAAAATGGCTGAAGTCTGCGTCCTTTACAATTTTTTCCAGTAAGTTCTGAGGTTCGTAGTGTATTTTCGTAGCCAGAATCAGTTTTTCAACGTCTGCAATATAGTCTTCAGGATAATTTTCCTCATGTAAAAAGGCTTTCATCACCTCTACACTCCTTTCCTCATGGTTCAGGGCACATTCTATATACCCTGTATCATGAAACCATAATGCAACAAGTACCTTCTCCTGATCTTCTTCAGAAACAGAGGTATTTTTCATGATTTCCTCAGCCTTATTGACTGTATAGGCAGTATGGATAAAATTATGATAAAAATATACCGAAGATAACTTATCTTTGAATAAGATTTCAACATAATTTTTAGCTTTGTGTAGAATGCTCATTCCTGAATTTTTGTTAATGTAAATTTATGAATTTATCCTTTAAAACTCATCTAAAAAATACTTCTATTGTTCTTCGGACGGTAATGTCCGCAGGAGCTCTTTATTCCTGTGCTACCTATAACGTACAAAAGGGCAAAAACTTATTTGAAGTAAAAGATTCCGAAATAAAATCTGAAAATGATTTTAAACTCTTTCTTATTGGAGATGCAGGAAACTCAGATGAACCTCAGGCACAAAAAACATTGAATTTACTGAAAGGTAAACTGGATTCTGCGGATAGTAATTCTATGCTGATCTTTCTGGGTGATAATATCTATCCTAATGGTATGCCCAAAGAAACAGACAAAGATTACTCCCTTGCAAAGCAAAAACTGGAAAACCAGCTTTCCATTACCAAAAATTTCAAAGGAAAAACATTAGTAATTCCCGGAAATCATGATTGGTATAGTGGATTGGAAGGACTGAATACCCAGGAAGGACTGGTTAAAAAATATCTTGATGATAAAAAAGCTTTCCTACCCAAAAACGGCTGTCCTATTGATGATATCAACATTTCTAAAGATATAAAGCTTATTGCCATCGATACAGAATGGGTGATTGCCAACTGGGATAATTATCCGGGAATCAACAAAAACTGTAATATCAAAACCCGTGAAGATTTTTTCACAGAGTTCAAAGATCTTATCATTAAAAATCAGGGCAAAAAAATAATTGTTGCTTTACACCATCCTATCATCAGCAGTGGAACCCATGCAGGTTTTAATTCTGCAAAGTCCCATCTCTTTCCTTTAAAGAGTAAAGTTCCTGTTCCTGTAGTAGCAAGTGTAATCAATGTATTAAGAAGTTCCTCAGGAGCCAGCCCTGAAGATATTAATAATCAAAATTATGCAGATCTGGCCAACAGACTGAAAAGTATTGTCCAGGATAAGGAAAACATCATTTTCGTATCTGGCCATGACCATAATCTGCAATATCACGAAGATGGAAACTTAAGACAGATCATTAGTGGAGCAGGCTCAAAAACAGATCCGTCTACCATCGTAGAACAAACAGACTTTTCTTACGGAGGTAGTGGTTTTGCAGTTTTAAATTTCAGAAAAGATGAAAGCACAGATGTGGAGTATTTTTCAACTAAAGATGCTCAGCTCCAAAAACTGACTCATATTTCCGTGATATCCAAACCGGATGTATTCATCAATAATTTTCCCAATTCTTTTCCTGCCACATTCTCTTCAACCATTTACCCGGTACAGCTTACTGAAAAAAGAAAGTTTTACCGCTGGCTTTGGGGAGATCATTACAGAAGATATTACGGAATTCCCATTGAAGCGCCAACCGCTAATCTTTCTGAATTAAATGGAGGGTATATTCCTTTCCGGGAAGGCGGAGGAAACCAATCCAATAGTTTGCGTCTGAAAGCTAAAGACGGACAGGAATTTGTCATGCGTGGAGTAAAAAAAAGTGCGATCCGCTTCCTGAACAATATGGCTTTTCAGAAAAGTACATTAGGAGAAGAACTCGCAGATACATTCCCTGAAAAGTTCCTGCTTGATTTTTATACCACCAATCATCCCTTTACTCCATTTACGATTGGAAATATGTCAGAAAAACTGGGTATTTTCCACAGTAATCCAAAACTGTATTATATTCCTAAGCAACAGGCTTTGGGAAGATATAATGAAAACTACGGGGATGAAATGTATATGATTGAAGAACGGTTTTCTTCCGATCCGAAAACATTAGCTGATCTTGACCATGCAAAAGATATCGTTTCCACGGATGATGTACTTAAAAATCTTAGCAAAAGCGATCAATATTCTGTGGACAGAGAATCTTATATCAGAGCAAGATTATTTGATATGCTTATCGGCGACTGGGACAGACATTCCGACCAGTGGAAATGGGCAGAATATGAAGCGGGTGATAAAATAATCTATAAACCTATTCCTAAAGACAGGGATCAGGCATTCAGTAAATATGACGGCGCAGCCTTTAAAATCATCATGAATGTTCCTGCCATCCGCCATATGAAAACCTTTACAGAAGATATCAGCAGTGTAAAATGGCTTGCCATGGAACCTTATCCGATGGATCTTGTTTTCTTAAAAGGTGCAGACCAGAATGAATGGGAAACCCAGGCAAAATATATTCAGGAACATCTTACTGATGCAGATATTGATGATGCTTTCCATAATCTTCCGAAAGAAGTACAGGATGACACCATTGCCGAAATCCAGAGAAAACTGAAAATAAGAAAGACAAAATTACAGACCTATGCCGCCCAGTATTATGATGTACTGCTTAAAAAAGTTCCTTTGGCGGGAACGGTACATCCTGATAAGTTTGTCATCACCAAAAACGGACATTCCGTACTTGTACAGCAGTATAAGCTGGGCAAAAACAAAGACCAGAATGAACTTGTTTTTGAAAAGACTTATCATGATTCGAAAACAAAAGAATTGTGGATCTACGGATTGGAAGATGATGATACTTATGTAGTAACAGGAAGCGGAAATCCTAAAATGACGATCCGGCTGATTGGTGGATACAATCATGATACCTATAATGTTGCAGATGGAAGAAAAGTAAAGATTTATGATTTTAAATCTCAGAAAAACACTTATAACACCGGCAATGCAACCAGGAATATTACGGATGATTATGATATCAACAGCTATAATTATAAACATCCTAAATATAATTCTGTTGCAGGGTATCCAAACCTGGATTACAACCCGGATGATGGGGTGATTGTAGGAGTTCTGGCCAATTATACAGTGAATAATTTTATACGTGATCCTTTCACTCAGAGACACAGCTTAAAAGCTAATTTTTATACGGCAACTGCAGGATTTAGCCTTACGTACAAAGGTGTATTTAAAAAAGCAATCTCAGGCTGGGATATTAACCTTGATGCATTTTATACCACTCCAAGGTTCTCTCAGAACTTTTTTGGGCTTTCGAACGAAAGTGAGTATGACAAGGAGGATACAGAAAGAGAATACAACAGAGCCAGAATATCTAAGTTTAACTTCGCTCCTTCCATTTCTCAAAAGAGCTGGATGAACCTCAGCCACCAGTTTCAACTGACTTTTGAAGATAATAAAGTACAGAGAAAAGCGGACCGTTTCATCAATCAGTCACCGGATGTCAGACCTGGTGTATTTAATAGCCAACAGTTTGTAGGAGCGAATTATACCTTTGGCTATAAAAATGCAGATAATGCAGCCTTCCCTACTCTTGGACTGGAATTTATGCTGAATGCAGACTGGAAAGCAACTCTTTCTGATTTTAATAAGAATTTCGTAACGGTAAAAGGAAAACTTGCCATTGACCACAGGATTGATAAAAAAGGAAAATTTGTATTCGCCAACTCCAGCAATGTGATGTGGATTAATAATAATAATTTTGAATTCTATCAGGCCGCTGCTATCGGAGGAAATAATGGAATGAGAGCTTTCAGAAACGAAAGATTCTCCGGAAGATCCTATTTTACCAATAACTCAGAAATCCGGTGGGATTTTGGAAGGGTAAGAAATAATATTGTTCCTGCCAACATGGGAATTCTTATCGGATATGATATCGGCCGTGTATGGAATGACAATGAGAACTCCAGAAAATGGCATCAGTCTGCTGGTGCAGGTGTATGGCTGAGTATTGTGGAAATGATGTCTGCAAGGTTGAATTATTTCTATGGTTCAGATGGCGGAAGAATTTCTGCCGGAATAGGAATGAAATTTTAATTTGTGCCATTAAAAAGAAATTAATTCTAATTTCTTGACTGAATACTGCTATTGCAAACAAAACATAAATAACTGTTTAACAATATGTTAAACTAATTCAAACTGAGTATTTGAAAAAAAATTCAATTTTAATAAAATTTAATAATTCAAACTTTCAACTCACATTTTTTACTGATAAAATAAATATGGCTTTTAAATAAGAGCAATATTTTCAGCTATATAAGTAAAAACAAGACATAGTTCAATATGTTTATGAATTCCTTAAAAAACAGACATTTTAAAAACATTTTATATTTGTGCCAATTAAAAAATCAACAAATGATGAAAAAAAAGCTATTGTATATGGCATTATTTTTTATGTTCATACATTTAAATGCACAAATAGGGATTGAAACATCAACTCCCCAAAATACTTTACATGTCAATGGCTCACTTCAGGTAGTTAAAGACCTGAATGTAGGCGGAGATGATAAAACCAAAGGTAATTCTGGCAACAAAGGCGAGGTCTTAATGTCAAATGGAGTGGGTAATGCCCCGGTATGGAAAACGATTGAATCTGAAAACTTCTTAAAGGTAATATATGTGGGAAACAAAACAAACATCAGTCCCGCAAGCGGAAGCTATACAGGTACCCATTCTACTCCGGTTAATACTCATGAAAGTTATTCACAGACTTATGTTTTCAATGTAAGCAATAAGATTGATACTGCTTATTTAACGTATAATTCTACCACCGGACTTTTCACGGTAGTAAAACCAGGATTTTACAATATTGTTCCTTATGTGACGTATGATCTCAATTTAAATCCATCAGGACAAACTGCAGGAACCGCCAATTCTTATATCCAGAAAGTAGCTCCAACGCTTACAACTCTTGCAGGAATATCAACAGGTCATGGAGAGCGTACTACAGGATTGAATCATAATCTTTCCTCCATTAATTTTTTCAATACAGGAGAAACCTTCAGAATACGCTGTCGTTATACCCAGGATTTCAGATTATCAAGCGGAAATATTCATATCTCTTATCTTACTCCGTAAACACTATAAACTTCAATCACTTCAATAACATTCATCTATTTAAAAACCCCACATATTTCTCTTGTGGGGTTTTATTTTATCTTTTATGGAAATGGAAAGTACAATAGTACCTGGCCATTCTGATCATAATTATAAGTCCATTTTGATTTGGATACTCCTGGCTGCGGAGGTATTCCGGTATTAGGGTATTCAGCATATTCAATCACTGATTCTTTAGCCCTGAAATTATTTGTTGATAAACTCTTTTCATAAAAATCATCATTAATCAGAAACAATTTCTTAAATGGATTTTTAGCATTGTCAAAATCTGAATACACGGTAGTTGTAAGCTGTTTATTCTTACCTCCTGCCTTTTCTAATGTTTCACTTTTAGAAAGATTACTATTTCCATCAAAATAGTACGTTGTAAAAAGTTCCTGATAACCACGTTTAGTATATACATTTATTGTATTGAATCCATAGGTATAATTCCTTGTCATTTCCAGTTCGGTAACAGTCCCATTCTTATAATACTTTTCAGCCGTAACAGGTCTGTTATTTTCCATCAGATAAGAAGTTGTTCTATATCCGGAAGTTGTTTCTGATTCAAAATAATCTACCTGTATTTTATTATTTGTATAAGTTAACTGAGTAATTACATCAGGATAAAAAAACTGGATATTTGCTGTTACAAAATAGTTCCTTCCAAGCATTTTCTGTAAACGTCCGTTTTCATAGAAAAACTGATAGTATTTTTCAGGACCAGGCAGTGTTGTGCGTTGATCCATCTCGAAAATATATCCTTTATCAGGTTGTAAATCTACGGTTTGATTTTCATTTACAGTTATAGAGTCATCATTAGTACTGCTACAAGAGGAAAAACCTAGTACCAAAAAGATATATAAAATTTTTTTCATAGTTATTTATCGCTTGTAAAGATAGAGAAGATAAAATTTAGTTTAAAGAAAAAGTATATACCATTCCACCTTCATTCTTCCCTTTCTCATCTGCAATCATTACTGTTTTATCATCAAAGAAAACAAGGGCTTCCTTCTGGGAATTATGATTTAATGGAATTTTCTGAATTTTAGCAGAATTAAAATCGTTAGCGGTAAATCCGGTAAGAACGTGAACATTTTTATGCGTCAGCAATACAATTTTATCTTTCGTACTGTTGATGGTAGCTGAAGTGATGGCCGCATCATTATAACCACCCTGAAGTTTCAATGTTCCTATTAGCTTTGCTTCAAAATCACCTTCTTTATTAGGCACCTGGAATACAAGGAAGGTCCCGTCAAAACCTTTGCTTCTGTTTTTGGTGAATAAGTAAAAATTCCCGTCCATTTCAACAAAAGCTTCACAGTCATACAGCAAGTTTGATTTTTTTGGAGGAAACTCAGTCTGTCCCTGATAATGGAATTTTGTGGTCTGAACAACTTTAGTAACAATTTGTTTACTGTCTTTCAAATCTGTTTTTAAGATCGCCAGATCCTGTCGGTTATTATCATTATTCCCAAAATCTCCGATATAAATATTCCCCTGAGAATCGGATATGATGTCTTCCCAGTCTGTATTTTCAGCATTTTCTACGGGTATTTTTGCCAGCATATCACCTTTATCGCTCAGTCCGTATATTGCATTTTTATTTCCTCTGTCCTCTATCGTCCAGATTGTTTTCTTATCTTGCGACAAAGTAATTCCGGAAACTTCCTTCAATTTTTTAGGTAAGGAAAACTGAACTTTCAGTTCATCCTCTTTTGTTGGGGAGTTCTGAGCTTTTGGATTGCAGCTTAATAAAAGCAAAGCAGGTAAAATAAGAAAACGTAACATATCTATTTTTTATTATTTTAATTGAGTGTAAGAAGCATTAATTGTTCCAATCAGGAATTATGAAAGTTTTTTTGCTTTTTCCCAGAGAACGTCCATTTCTTCCAGAGACATATCTGCCAGTTTCAGATCCTGTTCCTCAGCCAGACTTTCCATCTTTTGAAATCTTGAAATAAATTTGAGATTAGTTCTTTCCAAGGCAGAATCAGGATTGATTCCTGAAATTCTTGCATAGTTAATCAAAGAGAAAAATACATCACCCAACTCCTGTTCTTTCTTATCCAAATCAGTCTCCGCATGAAACTCCTGAATCTCTTCATCTACCTTTTTCCATGCATCTTCTGCATCGTGAAACTCAAAACCTATTCCTTTCACTTTATCCTGAATTCTGTAGGCTTTTACCAAACTAGGCAGACTTTTCGGAACTCCGCCTAAAATAGACTTATTTCCTTCTTTCAGTTTCAATTTTTCCCAGTTCTGTTTCACTTCTTCTTCATCTTTCACTTCAGTATCACCATAGATATGAGGATGGCGGAAGATCAGCTTTTCATTAAGTGAATTGATGACATCTGCTATATCAAAACTTCCTTTTTCAGAACCGATTTTAGCATAAAAAACCAGATGAAGCAAAACATCACCCAGCTCTTTCTTTATTTCCTGTAAATCATTCTGCAAAATAGCATCTGAGAGTTCATAGGTCTCCTCAAGGGTAAGATGGCGAAGAGACTCTAGCGTTTGTTTCTGATCCCACGGACATTTTTCACGCAAGTCATCCATAATATCCAGTAATCTTCCGAAGGCCTCCAGTTTCTCTTGTTTCGTATTCATTGTTTGAAAATTCAATCTTATACAAATGTAAGGGATATTCGGACATCATTACAAACGTTGGAAGTAAAAGTTGCGAAGTGCAGAATCCTGATAGATTCAATATGTAAACCTAACAGGTTTTCGAAACCTGTTAGGTTTGGAATACTAGCACGCAATTATCTTTTGTTTGAAAAAAACAAAAAACCTTGCCCGGAAATTCCGTACAAGGTTTTGTATTTTTAATTCAAAAATGAATTATCCTTGTTTTCTGTGTGTGCTTTTCGGAGCTGATTTTGCAGCTGAAGTAGCTTTTACTTTTGGAGCAGCAGGCTTTTCTGCTTTTGGAGCCGCTTTTTTAGTATCTTTTTCAATGCTTACTTCTTCTGCAGCAGGTTCACCTTCTAAAGTTTCAGGCTCTGCTTTTACGAAGCTTTCCGGAGTGATATATCCCGCTTTATGAAGGATGTTGTACCATTGAGCCAATTTCTTGATATCAGAAGCATATACTCTTTCTGTATCATAGTTAGGAAGAGATGCCAACATGAAATCTTTCAAATCTGCCTCAGAAGATTTGTGAGAAATAGTTTCCTTATAATCGTTGTTTTTAGCAATATTTTCAAATACTTCAAATAACGGAACTTCTTTCTCAAATGTAAACATGGCAATATTGTCCAACAAACTTACCTGGCTTGAGTTTCCAATGCTTACTTTTTTCTTGTTGGTAACATCTTCAATGATGAATCCGTTTCTTAATTGAGAAACTAATTTGAAAAGTCCTGGTTTTCCAGAAATTGAAATTATTTTTTCTAACAGCATAATTTTATTTTTTGTAAATTCTGCAATCAGCACTGGCTTTTTGCTTTTTATTATTCGTTTTAATCCTTATTTAATTACTTTGGAAATCTCATTTTGTAACCGATGTTTACGTCACCCTGAGAGATTTTAGTCAGCTTACCTTTTACCAGTTTCTTCTTCAGAGCGCTAAGGTGATCGGTAAACAGAACTCCTTCAATGTGGTCATATTCATGCTGAATTACGCGGGCTCTAATATCGGAAAAAGTTTCTGTATGTTTCACAAAATTTTCGTCATAATATTCAATAACGATTGTTCCTTTTCTTTTCACATCTTCCCTTACATCCGGAATAGAAAGGCAGCCCTCATTGAACTTCCATTCTTCACCTGATTCTTCAAGAATCTGAGCGTTGATAAATACTTTTTTGAACTCTGCCAACTCATCTTTTATATCTTCATAATCCTCATCTTCTGCAAGAGGTGTCACATCTATCACAAACAGACGGATATCCAAACCAATCTGTGGCGCTGCAAGACCTATGCCATTTGCGCTGTACATGGTTTCGAACATGTTATCAATCAGTTCCTGTAATTCGGGATAGTCTTTTTCTATATCTTTTCCTACTTTTCTCAAAACAGGATCCCCAAAAGCTCTTATAGGTAATATCATCTTAATCTTTGTTCTAAAAAATTCTGCAATATGATTGTTGCACTTACTTTATCTATTAATCCTTTTTCCTGCCTCTTTTTCTTGTTTTTTCCACTTTGGGAAATAAAAAACGAAGCCATTTTGGAAGTAAATCTTTCATCTAAACGGTGAACTGCAATATCCGAAAATTCTGTTTTAAATTCTTCAATGAATTTTAAAATATCGGTTTCCACTTCTGAAACATTCCCTTTCAAATCCATGGGAAGCCCAATCACTACTTCATCCACCTTGTTTTCACTGAAATATTTTTTCAAAAATTCCATTAAAGAACGATTCTCTACAGTATCAAGCCCACTGGCTATAATCTGCATATCATCGGTTGCAGCGATACCACAACGAGCCTTTCCGTAGTCTATTGCAAGGATTTGTCCCATAAGTCTGCAAATTTAGTAAAATTTACTGATTTTATTCATAACGCAGTTTTTTTATATAAATCATGTTTTATTCCATTATTTTTTTTATAATTTTAATCTTCCAAAAAACAATTATATGAAGAAACTCATCCTCGTTAGACATGCAAAAAGCGACTGGCCGGAGGAAACGGAGGACTTTGACAGACCTTTGGCAGACAAAGGTCTGGAGGATGCTATGCACATGTCCAGATTCCTGAAAAACAATAATATTTCCATTGATCATTTTGTGTCCAGCCCCGCGGTTCGTGCACTGAATACCTGTAAAATTTTTAATCAGGCGTATCAGTTAAATTGTTCAACTGATGAAAAATTATATAATCCTTCGGAAAGAAGCTTCGAATCTGTAATTTATGATCTGGATGACAACCTGAATTCAGTTGCGTTCTTCTCTCACAATAATGGAATTTCCAATTTTGCCAATTCCATTTCCGAAGATATTTTTCATTTCCCCACCTGCGGAGTGGCTGGTTTTGAAGTAGACTGTGAATCCTGGTCTGAATTTGATGGTGCCAAAAAGAAACTGCTGTTCTTTTATGAGCCTGGGAAAATATAATTTTACATCCTTATTTTTTTATGTCACAATAATTACTCTTCTTTTCTCATGTCAGAAACAGAACAAAGCTTACTATGAGTCTATCGCAAAGAATGACATAAAACTTTCCTCTTCACCCAACCCCGGAAGCTGGCGGTACAATCATGATGAACATTTCCAGACATTTGAAGATTTTCAGAAGTTAAAAAAAATAAAACCAGAACCTGGAAAAAACACCATTTATCTTCAGCCTATAGGAATATTTGATAAACTTCAGAAAAAAGAAATAGTTTTTACAAAAGAATATTTAAAAATATATTACCAGCTGGAGACCAAAATACTACCAACTCTTCCTAACACAATATTTCCTGAAAATGTAAGAAGAATTTCAAAGGAAGGAAATGAACAGATACTTGCAGGATATGTACTGGAAAGCATTCTGATCAAAAGAAAACCAAAAGACGCTGTAGTACTGATGGGAATTACCGAAAAAGACCTTTTTCTAAACCGGAATGGAATTATATTTTCGGACTGGCTTCTTATCAGGATGGTGTGGGAGTAACTTCGATGTACAGATTTGCCGGCGGTCAATTAACCGATTCAAATTTTAATGAAAGTCTTTTAAGATTAATAAAAATCAGTTCACACGAAATTGGCCATATGTTTGGAATCAGCCACTGCCTGAATGCCAACTGTGTGATGAACGGAACCAATTCATTATCGGAAACTGATTATCACCTGGCAAGAGCCTGCTCGTTATGTCAAAGAAAACTCAATTCAAGTATCCATTATGACAACAAAAAAAGACTTCTTGAATTAAAAAATTTCTTTGAAGAACAGCATCTCAAGACTGAGTTTTCCTTAGCACAGCAAGATCTGAACCTTCTTCAGTAAACTAAGATATATTTTACCGGCTGCATATTCCCATCCTGCGGAGGGGTGGCAAAAAATTTATTTTTTGACGGGGTGGTTAGTTCGGCTAAAGCCATTATCGTTGTAAACATAAAAAAACGGGCTAAAGCCCGTTTGTAGTGAAGTATACTATGTTTTGTGATAGTATCTTTTATTTTCTTTTCAAATCCAGATCATCAAAATCAAAACTGAAATCTGTTACGTCTGAAATCGCTTTCAATTTTGCAGATTCTGCTTTTCCGTTTTCGTCATAGCTGAAAATAATATAGGCATCTGCATCATAGCTTCTGTCATCCCATTTGATAATAAAAGAGTTGTTGGAGTATGGAAGTAATTCTCCTTTTAACCTTGGAGAGTTTTTGCATGAAATTCTGTAGGCATTTCCCTGCTGTGATATTTCTACATCACCAAACCATATATCATTGTAGGTTCCTGTAAACTGTTCTGCTTTTGGCTGGAGAGCTTTTTCTTTTTTGAAGGCTTCAGATTTTACAAAAGCATCTTTCTTCTGTTTATTGAATTCAGCTTCCATTTTAGACATTCTGTCGCCGTAGGTTTTCAGCCAGTTTCTGTCTGCTACCCCAAGATAAGAATCTTTCACGGTATTCGTAATGGTATTGAAAGCGGCTCCGGACTGTTGGTTCGTCAATACTACAATTCCCAGTTTCATATCCGGAATTAAAGTAAATTGGGTAACCGTTCCGATCAATCCACCGGTATGCTGTACCTGTTTGTGTCCTTTAACATCGCTCAAGAACCAACCTAAACCATATCCATAAAAGCTTGTATCATATGGATTCTTAGCGGCTACTCTGTCCGGAATCTGCAGACTCCAAAGCTGTTGAACATTCTTATCCGAAACCAGTTTTTTACCATCTTTTGTGGTGAAGTTATTCAACAAACATTCTGCCCAGGTTGTCATGTCTTTGATATTACTCATGATTCCTCCAGCTGCATTGGCAGTTTCGTTCCAGTCGTGAGGAACAGCAATTGCTTTTCCATCTACCGGAGCGTGCGCATCAATTTTGTTTGCTATAGCCTTTGCTCTGCTGTAGCTTCCGAAACTTGAAGTCATTCCTACAGGTTTCATAATTCGCTGTTCAATAAATTCTGCCCAGCTTAATCCGGAAACTCTGTGAATTACTTCTCCGGCAACAATAAACATGATATTGTTATAATCCAGTGTTGTTCTGAAAGGATTTTCCGGCTTCAGGTATCTTACGTTATGAACAATATCATTAACTGTTAAGCTTCCCCCTTCCGGAAAAAACATAAGATCTCCCTGCCCTAGTCCTAATCCCGCTCTGTGCGTGATAAGATCTTTGATCGTTACATTTTGAGAAACGTAAGGATCATACATTTGAAATTCAGGAATATACTTTGAAACTTTATCATCCCAGTTCAGTTTTCCTTCATCCGCAAGAATTGCTAATGCCACACAGGTAAACCCTTTGGAGTTGGAAGCAATTCCCACTAATGTATTATCGTCCATAGGCTGTTTCGTAGTAAGAGAACGAACTCCAAAGCCTTTGGAATAGGTTACTTTTCCATCTTTTACAATTCCAACCGACATTCCCGGTACGTCAAAGGTTTTCAGGGTATTTTGGATCAGCTCATCCAGCTTTTTTTCTTCAACCTGCGCATTGGCCAATCCTACGGTCAAAAGAAAAATGAAAAAAGAAAGTTTCTGTTTCATTGTTTATTTTAATTTTCCCAAATTTACTAAATATTAAGCGATGCTAATTTTAGCCGTGCTAAAACTTTACGATAAATCAGCAGTATTCATGAAAAAGCCTATTTCTATCTGTATTTTCTCTCTTTTCACTATCAGTGGTATTAAAGCCCAGGACAGAACTTCTAATCCTTTGCTTTTACAAACCTGGAATTTAAGTAAAATGGATACTTATATCTATACTTATGAAAAGCAGGATGGTTTTGAGGCAAGAAGAGAAGGGATCAGATTTCAGAAAAACGGAAAAATCACAGGGAATCTGATTAAATCTACTTTAAGGTATGATACTTTGGAAGAACCTGTTACTAAAAAAAGTGAAAAACCAGACCGTTATATCGGGAGCTGGAAAAAAGCTTCAGACTCTACAGTGACTCTGGTCTTTCCTTCCAATACCAATATGACCGGTACTTTTGTTATTTCAAAGCTTACGGAGAATCAACTAAAACTAAAAAAGGTTTTCAGTGCAGCTATTGAAATGAAACTGGATTCTATCAGAAAAACAAAAAATATTACTGATTAGGATCTCCTGTGAATTGATAAAAGCTTCTTTATATTTGCAGTCTTAAAAATGGCAGTACATGACAAAAGTTCTTCTTCTTTCCGATTCTCATTCTTATATAGATGACCGGATCCTGGAATATGCTTCTCAGGCCGATGAAGTATGGCATTGCGGAGATTTCGGAAGTCTGGATGTGATTGAACAGCTTGAAAAAATAAAGCCTCTGAAAGGCGTTTACGGAAATATTGATAATGCCAAAATTCAGGCTGAGTTTCCGGAAGTCAACCGTTTCTTTTGTGAAAATTTGGAAGTGTTGATGATTCACATTGGGGGTTATCCTGGAAAATACGCTCCACTCACTAAAAAAGAAATTGCTGAAAAAGCACCGAAATTATTTATTTCAGGTCATTCTCATATTTTGAAAGCAATGTATGATGAAAAAAACAGTCTTCTCCATCTGAATCCCGGCGCGTGTGGAAAACAGGGATGGCATAAAGTAAGAACAATGATGCGTTTTGTAGTAGACGGTGAGGAAATCAAGGATCTGGAAGTTATTGAACTGGGACCATGAGTTTGATGAGTGAGAGGGTTGGAGAGTTTTAGGATTGGAGAGTGTGAGCGTTTGAGAATTTAGGGGGACTGGGAGTAAGGAGTTTGTGTTCATCCATTTTACTTTCTACCTTTGCACAAATATTGGGTTCAGACAAGTCTTAAAAAAATATGAAGATCGGCGATAAGGTTTCGGTAGTGGACGAGGATTTAAGCGGGGTAATTACTTCCGTGAAGGGAAATATTGCCGTTTTTAAAGATGAATATGGCTTTACCCATCAATATCCCAAAGAAAAACTGGTTCCTAAAGATTCGGATCTTTATGAAAATATCAGAATCGTAAGAAAAGCCGAGCCTAAAAAAATCATTTCTAAGAAACATCAGAAAAATCATTTGGTTTTAGACCTGCATTTTCATAATTTGGTAAAAAATCCGAGTGACTATGACAGTTTTGAAAGACTATTTATACAAAAGGAAAAACTGATTGAAGTGATTGAGTTTTGCAGAAAGAACAACCTGAAAAGACTGGAAATTGTTCACGGCATTGGTGACGGGACGTTGCAGAGGATGGTTCGGGACGTACTGGAAAGCCAGGTTAATATTGATTTTTATAATAAGGAAATACTTCACCATCAATCGGGTGCGGTAATGGTAGAATTTCACTAAATTTGCAGGAATTGAAATATGAACGTACTTAATTTACTTTTTACCAAAGACGGATTGATCTATCAGATTGTTAAAAACAAAAACATTCTGGAGGAAAAGTCTTATTTCGTTACTGAAGAGACACCAGCCAATCTTATTGATCAAAAGCTGGACGAAGTTCTTATTAAACAGCGCTATGAAGAAATCCATGTGATTTCAGCTTTTAATCATTTTACCCTGATGCCTGAAGGTTTTTCTGAGCATGAGGCAGGATTTGACCTGATCGCTTTCAACGCTCCGACTGACAGAGAAAAAGAAGAGCTGATGCTTTCTATCAACAAAAAATTCAATATTCAGTTTTATTATACTTTTCCGAAAAACTATTATAAGAAAATAAAAGAGCTGGCCATACCGGTTCATTTTAATTTCTCCGGAGAAAAGTTTCTAAGTTCGATTAATAATAAAAACGGCAAGGAAATTCACATTAATCTTTATCATAATCAGTGTGAGTTTTTTGCGATTGATAATAAGAAAATCATTCTTTATAATAACCTGGATGTCAACTCAGAAGTTGATTTTCTTTACTTTATCATGTTTACATTAAGCAAAATAGGTTTTGGAATTAATGAGACCAGCTTTTATGCTTATGGAGAAACTACGGAAAATGAAACATTCATTTCCGAACTTCAGAAATTTGTTAAAAACCTGAAAATTGTTTTTGACAATATTCCCAACAAGAATTTTATACTTAACTAGGTTGCAGGCTGCAGGGTACAGGGAGTAAATCCTTGACACAATTATCTGCCACCTATAATCTATTACCTAAACCCTAACAACAATATGTTCAGAATAATATCAGGCAAATGGAAAGCCAAAAAAATTGCCGCTCCAAAAAACTTTGAAGTAAGGCCTACCACCGATTTTGCGAAAGAGGCTTTATTCAGCATTCTGGAAAATACATATGATATGCAGTCGATTTCCGTGCTTGATCTTTTTGCAGGAATTGGCTCTATTACCTTTGAATTTGCTTCCAGAGGATGTCAAAATGTTACTTCTGTAGAATTGAATCCAAAGCATACCGCATTTATCAATTCTACTGCTTCTGAGCTGGATATGGCACTTCAGATCAATGTACAGAGAGGGGATGTCTTTGACTGGCTTAAAAAATTCAGAAATAAAAAATCTTTTGAAATTGTTTTCTCTGATGCTCCTTTCGAAATGGAAGAGAAAAAATACTACGAGCTGATTTCTCTGGTTTTAAACAATAAATACCTTAAGGAAAACGGAGTTCTTATTGTAGAGCACCAAAGCCGTATGAAGCTTGACCATCCCAATTTAACAGATACCCGAAAATATGGAAACGTAAGTTTCAGTTTTTTTGAACCGAATAAAGAAGATAATCAGGAACTTTAATTCCTGATTATTTTTTTTGAGATTACCGGAGCAGCTTCCCCCCATTTTGTGATCGCTTCCAAAACAGGCAGAAGTGTCTTTCCAAAATCTGTCAATTCATATTCCACCACTAAAGGAGCTTTTTCCGTAAAAACTTTTCTCTCAACAATTCCGTCTTCTTCCAGCTGTTTTAGCTGCAAGCTTAATGTTCTTTCCGTAATGGTAGGAATAGACTTTCTTATCTCGTTATACCGCTTGGCTCCGCCAATAAGGTGGTGTAAAATTACCGCTTTCCATTTCCCTCCTATAAATTTCATCGTAACGCTGGTACAGCAGGGATAGGATTTATTATCTATTGTATACATTTTTATACTATCATTTTTTACCGTTATTGCAAAGTTAATAAACTTAAATTACTTTTGTAACTATAAAAATGATAGTATAAAATTATGAACTTTTTAGACCAAATGAAAAACAGGTATACTGTAAAAAAGTATAACCCACAGGGAAAAATCAGTGAAGAACAAATTGCAACGCTTCAGGAGATCTTACATTTAAGTCCATCATCCATCAACAGTCAGCCATGGAACTTTGTTTTTGTAAATGATCCGCAACTGAAAAAGCAATTGGGCGACAAATCTTATTTTAACAAAGAAAAAGTACTGGATAGCAGTCATGTTATTGTTTTTCAGGTAATCAAAAACATTGAAAACTTTGAAAAGCAAATTGAAGAAAACCTTCCGGAAGGCTCTGTCAATTATTACCGGACCATGGTAAAACCTAAAGGAGAAGAGGCGATAAAATCATGGCTTGGACATCAGGTTTATTTATCATTAGGGGTTCTTTTATCTGCTTGTGCAGCAATGGGAATAGATTCAACTCCGATGGAAGGAATTGAACCTGAAGGATATGATGCTATTCTGAATAATGAAAAATACGAGACCTTATTTGCAGTTGCTATCGGAGAAAGAGATGAAGCAGATGCCAATCAGCCTAAATTCAATCCGAAGAAAAGGCTGAATGCTGAGAAAGTAATTGTGGAGGCTTAGTTTTAAACACAAACTTCACGATCTTTTTCACAAAGAACACTAATAAAAAAGTCTGCTTCAAGATGAGGTAGACTTTTTTATTTATAATACTTTTAATTCCAAATCAATTGATTTTCCAAAGAATTTCTTAGAGATTTTTTCAAAATTCTTGGTAATATCCGAAAGATAGAAGTGATAATTGGGTTTTGAATTATGTTCATTTAAGAGGCTGTACTTATCCAGAATGATCTTCAGATGATTCGCTACGATATTCGGAGAGTCTATCACACGCACTCTGTTTCCGTAATACTGTTTAATCTCATCAATTAAAAGAGGATAATGAGTACAGCCCAGAATTAATGTTTCAATATTCTTTAATTTGTTATTACTTAAATAATTATAAATAATAGCATGGGTGATGGGATGGTTTTTAAATCCTTCTTCAATAGCAGGAACCAATAATGGTGTTGCCAGTTCATCTACTTTAATCCATTTATTATGCTTTCTGATGCTCTTTTTATATAATCCGGAATTGACGGTTGCTTTAGTAGCAATAACTCCCACATTATTGTGGATTTCGTAGGAAACTTTTTCGGCCACAGGATTAATAACGTCTATAACCGGAACTTTTCCCGCAACAGACTGCATGACCTCATTCAAAGCATTTGCTGTTGCCGTATTACAGGCAATAACAATGGCTTTGCAGTTCTGCTCCAGCAGAAAATTGGTAATCTTTGTAGAATATTCAATAATCGCTTCCTTGGATTTTTCTCCGTAAGGAAGGTGCTTTGTATCTCCAAAGTAGATCAGGTCTTCATGAGGAAGAAGTCTTTTAATTTCTTTGGCAACAGTAAGACCTCCTACCCCGCTGTCGAAAATTCCGATAGGCTGGTTGGGTGAAAGATGTGAAAAATCTTGTTTTTTCGTTTTCAAATGAGCTGAAATTTTATACAAAATTAATGAATTTATGTGGTATAATATACTATATCATGAAGAAGCTTCTATGTTAGATGATAACTTTAGATACGTCATGCTGAGCATAAACTGAATATTGACGAACGTAGTTCATGAAACATTTTATACCATAAACAAATCCGAAGAAATTCCGTCTGCCATAAACCAATGCTTTTCAGGAATTTTTAAATGTTCATTTTCAATGATTAAAATGCCTTCCTCAATTTTATGTTTTATTTCTCTTTGAAAATGTTCCAGCATTCTTTCTGAAAATTTGTTTTGTAAACTTTGCATATCAACCCCCCAAATGGTACGTAAGCCAATCATAATCATTTCATTAAACTGGTCTTCCTGCGAAAGGAGTTCTTCCTCTTTGGCCAGCAGTTTCTCGTTCAGCTTTTTAATATATTGCTGATTGTTGGCTACGTTCCAGCTTCGGACATCAAATCCGTTGTAAGAATGTGCTGAAGGCCCTATCCCAAGATATTCCTGATATTTCCAGTATGAAGAATTGTGTCTTGAGTAGAAACCTGGTTTTGCGAAGTTGGAAACTTCATAATGCTCAAAACCGTTGTCTTTTAAAAAGTCTGATAAATAATAGAATTCCCTGTTTTGTTCTTCTTCTTTAGGACTTTGTACTTTTCCTTTTGATATCCAGTTTTCCAAAGCAGTTTTGGGTTCAACAGTCAATGCATATGAGGAAATATGAGGAACTTCTAAGGCAATGGTTTTATTCAGGTTTTCTTTCCAGATTTCAAGATTGGAAGTGGGTGAACCGTAGATCAGATCAATACTCAGGTTTTCAAAGCCGGAATCCTGGGCTCGTTTGATAGAGCTTTCTGCTTCGGAGGCACTGTGAGCCCTGTTCATGAGTTTCAGATCTTCTTCAAAAAAACTTTGAGTACCAATGGACAGTCTATTCACTGGTGTTCCTGCCAGTTGTTTTAAGAAACTTTTATCCAGATCATCAGGGTTGGCTTCCAAAGTGACTTCAATATCTTTTTCAAAACTGAAATGCCGCAAAATTTCATCTATTAAAGCATTGATCTCATCCACCGAGAGAATAGAAGGAGTTCCCCCTCCAAAATACAGGGATTTCAGATTTTTATTCTGTAACTCATCTTTTCTCAGCAATATTTCAGTTTTCATGGCGTGAAGCATTTCATCCTTAAAATTCAAGGATGTTGAAAAATGAAAGTTACAATAACTGCATTTTTGTTTACAGAACGGAATGTGAATATATATCATAAAAAAAGCTCTGAAAAAATTCAGAGCTCAAATTTATTTAAATTAAATTAATTAGTATCTAAATCCTCTAGCATTAATGAAGTTGTCGAAGTTATATCCCAGACCAATCATGAAGCTGTTTCCACCATAGCTCTGAATATCGGATAATCCAAGGTTATAAGTAGCTCCGATCATGAATTTGTTGAATCTTACTTTTACAATTGGAGAGATGCTCAGATCCTGGTTATTAAATCTGTTTTGAACCGTTCTGTAGCTTACCCCGAAAGAGAATGCATTAATATCATTGGAGAATGTCGCCATCAAATTCCAGTCGACCATTCTTGTTGAGTTTGTATTAAGATTGATTAATGCTGACGGTGCAATGGTAATATTATCAGCAATGTTCCAATTGTATCCTAAATTTAAGAAGAATTTAATTGGAGAAGGCTCATAGTTGTTTACGATAGAAGCATCATTACTTAATGCGATATCATTTACGGAAACACCCCCGAATAAGCCTCTGTAGGTAGCCGCCAAACCGAAGTTGGCATACACCATAAAGATGTTACTTTCTTCCCCTCTTAATAATGGATCATTTCCTTCTTCAGTATTGATTTTTGAATAGTCAAAATTCATGTTATAGAAGTTAACACTTGTACCGAAAGAGAACTGGTCTTTTCTGTCTCCTTCACTACTTAGCGGAATAAAATATGAAGCACCAGCCGTGATACCACCCGCAGAGATCGGTCCGTTACTGTCTCTGAATACGGAAATACCAGCACCTACTCTATCAAAGATATTCGCATTAATCCCGATTGACTGAACATTAGGAGAATTACTGAATTTTGAAAATTGTTGTTGATAATTGGCGTTGAGCTGTACGTAATCTGTTTTTCCGTATTGAGCTGGGTTGAACAGGAACTCACCATCCAAAAGATATTGCTGATAGTATGGTAGTGATTCTTGTGCTTTGTATGCATTTGACAAAAGAGCTAAACATACGATAGCATATAGTTTTCTCATAACAAATCTTGATTTCAATTCAACAAATATAAAAAAATTCTCAATATATTTTTAGTTTTCTAAATAATTTCTCCATTTTTTTACAGCATCCGCCATATCTTTGGGCATTGGGCTTTCAAAATATAATTCCTTTTTTGTTGTTGGGTGTATAAATCCCAGGGTATGGGCATGAAGGGCATGTCTTGGCAAAATTTCAAAAACATTTTTAATAAATTGCTTGTATTTTGGAAGATTTATTCCTCTTAAAGGCGTATGTCCTTCATATCTTTCGTCATTAAACAAAGTATGCCCTATATGTCTGAAATGTGCTCTGATCTGATGGGTTCTTCCCGTCTCCAGCTTACATTCTACCCAGGTCATATATTTGAATCTTTCAAGGACTTTATAATGCGTTACTGCATGTTTCCCCTGGCTGCCATCTTCATAAACAGACATTTGCATTCTGTTTTTAGGATGCCTTCCGATATGACCTCTGATGGTTCCCTCTTCATCCTGCATATTTCCCCACACAAAAGCCCAGTACAGTCTTTTCGTAGTTCGGTTAAAGAACTGTTTTGCAAGGAAGCTCAATGCATATTCATTCTTGGCGATCACCAGTAGTCCTGATGTATCTTTATCAATCCTGTGAACCAATCCTACCCTGTCAAGATCAGATTTCTCCCCGTTCTTTTCAAAATGAAAAGCCAGTGCATTCACCAATGTTCCGTCCCAGTTTCCGAATCCGGGGTGTACCACCATTCCCGCTTCCTTATCCACAACAACAAGGTCATCATCTTCATAAACGATATTCACCGGAATATCTTGTGGAATAATGACATTCTCTCTAGGAGGATGAGTAAGCAGTACAGAGATCTGATCTCCCGGTTTTACCCGGTAATTCTGCTTTACTGCAGTTCCGTTCACTATCACATTTCCGGCTCTGCAGGTCTGTGAAATTTTATTTCTTGAAGAATTCTGTCTGTATATTAAAAGGAACTTATCTATTCTTAAGGGTTCCTGCTTGCTGTCAACAGTGATATTAAGATGTTCATACAATCCTTTATTTTCCTCGTCAATATCAATGTTTTCGATACTGTTGGAATCTAATAATTCTTCATCTAAAAAATCTTCGTTATCTTCTGACATTGTTTTATATTTTTTACACAAAAGGCCTCAACATTTTGCAGTTGAAGCCTGTATTTTTGATATTAATCTAATCTTATTCTACGACAACCTTCTTAGCTTTTGGCTTTTGCGCAGGCTGTTGTGTTGTTGCTGCTGCTGCGGGTTTCGCTGTACTTCCAGCAGAATGAGTACCATTCCCTGCAGACGTTTTAGGCTTTTCAACAGTTGCTGCAGCTGGTTTAGCTGCTGTAGTCTGAGTTTTAGGCGTCTCTGTTTTCGGTACTTCCGGTTTTGGAGTTTCTCTTTTAGGAGCAGGTACAACCGGAGCATCATAACTTGGCTCACTGTGTACTTCTTCATATCGAACCGGAGGAAGTGAAGTATCCACTTTCATACGATAGATAGAATTCAGCTGCTCTACTTTTGCTCTCAATTCTGCCGGAGTTTTCTTACTTGCCCAAAGGTCGACCTGCATTCCCTGATCACGAACATCTCCGGAAGCAGGATCCTGATAATAGATAATATCAGACTCATCTTTACCTCCATCTTCATGCTCTACCAATCCTACTTCAAACATACTCCTGGCAATTACAGTTCTCGCTTCTTTTACCGTAAGTCCTACTACATTAGGAATGGAAATGTTTCTCATTGGCCCGGATCCTACCACCACATCAATCGTAGAGAATCTTGGTAAACGGGTTCCCGGATTTACAGCATTTCCTTTATATAATATTCTTAGAAGAGCATCTTTCTGAATACTAGGTTCATAAATCGTATCACCAATTTTAAGACCTACCTGATCCAATCTCTGGAATGCCAGTCCGGAATATTTATTGATAACATTAGGAACCGCAATAGGAGCCCATGTTCTTGGATTTACCTTAAGTGTTATTGTTCTTCCGTCTTTTACACGGGAACCTGGCGCAGGATATACCTGTAATACCTGGAATGGTCTGTATTTAGGGTCGTAATTGGCACTGTCTACTTCATATTCCAGCCCTGTATCATCTAATATTTTAACGGCATCATGTACCGATTTATTTACAATATTGGGAACAGGAATTTCCTGACCGTGATTCGTATGGTACTCCAACCAGCGAAACGTAAGCCATACAAGCCCTACGAAAATACCGATGGCTACTACTAAATTCAGTAAAACTTTCCAATTGAAAAGTGATTTAAGCATACTTAAAAATACTTTAATTATAACCGCAAATATAGCTAATAATTTTAGAATGGACTTTTTATTTAACACAATTCATTTTTGATTTTAAAATTTGCCGATTTCCCATATTGCATTGCATAAAATGATTAAATTTGCCTTAATTGATACTATATGGTTATGAATAAAAAAAGTGTTGCCGTAGTTATGGGAGGCTATTCTGATGAATATGTTGTTTCTTTAAAAAGCGGACAATTGATTTATGATTCTTTAGACAGAAATCTCTATGATGTACATAAAGTAGTAGTCCTTAAAGATGAGTGGTATTTTTTAGGTGAAAATGATAAAAAATATGCCATCAACAGAGGAGATTTTTCTGTGACTTTAGATAATGGAGAAGTCTTAAAATTTGATGTTTGTTTTAATATCATCCACGGAACTCCGGGAGAAAACGGAATTCTTCAGGCATACTGGGATGCCATTGGCCAAAAATATACCGGGTGTGATTTTTACCAGAGTGCCCTTACTTTCAATAAAAAAGACACCCTTGCTGTATTATCAAAATACGGAATTCCATCTGCTAAAAGTATTTATTTAAGAAAAGGTGAAGACATCAATGTGGATGAAATTGTAGCAGAACTGAATCTTCCTTTATTTGTAAAACCAAACCAATCCGGATCTTCTCTGGGAATTTCCAAAGTAAAAGAAAAATCCGAACTCATTGCGGCTACTGAAATTGCATTCAAAGAAGATAATGAAATTCTGATTGAAAGCTTCCTTGACGGGATGGAAGTTTCCGTAGGAGTTATTGATTTCAAAGGTGAAACCATTGTTTTGGGAATTACAGAAATTGTTCCTACCAATGAGTTCTTCGATTATGAAGCAAAATATGAAGGGGCATCTGAAGAAATTACGCCTGCAAGAATTGATGAAGAGACTACAAAAAGAGTGGAAGAAATCGCCAAAAGAGCTTACAATTCATTAGGTATGAGTGGTTTTTCAAGAAGTGAATACATTTTGATGAACGGAATTCCTTATATGCTGGAAATGAATACCAATCCGGGATTCTCTCCTGCAAGTATTCTCCCTCAACAGGCAAAACATTACGGAATTTCCATTATGGATCTTTGCGGAAATGAAGTTGAAAAAGCACTTAATAAATAAAATAGAAGTTAGAAATTAGAGGTTAGAAGTGAAATAAACGTAAAGCTTTTAACTGATAATTCAAAATTCAAAATCATAACTCGTACAACATGAAAATTGCTGTTTTCCCAGGGTCTTTTGACCCGATTACATTAGGACATTATGACATTATAGAAAGAGCGGCACCGCTTTTTGATAAATTAATCATTGCAATCGGACAGAATTCTCAGAAAAAATATATGTTTCCTCTTGAAAAAAGAAAGGAATTTATCCAAAACTCCTTAGCAGAATTCCCCAATGTGGAAGTAGATTCATTCGAAGGCTTAACAGTAGATTACTGCTTTGAAAAAAATGCTCAGTATATCATCAGAGGATTGAGAAACCCTGCCGATTTTGAATTCGAAAAAGCGATTGCCCATACCAACAGAACTTTAGCTCACAAAAAACTGGAAACCGTATTCTTACTGACTTCTTCAGGAAAATCTTTCATCAGCAGCAGCATTGTAAGGGAAATAATCACCCACGGCGGCGAATATGAACTGATGGTTCCGGACTCGGTAAGGGTGGAGAGATAAATATAAGTAATGAGCAATAAGTAATGAGTAATTTTGATAGGGTAGATTTTAACCAAATTTTACGGGAAAGAACCAAAAGTTTTTCTATTGCTATCATTAGAACTCTTTCTTTATTACCTTTTTCGGATGATATTTCAATAATAAGAAAGCAAATTATCAGATCTGCAACTTCTGTGGCAGCCAATTACAGAGCGGTATCCAGAGCGAGATCGGAGAAAGAAAAATTTGCTAAAATGTGCATAGTAGTTGAAGAAATTGATGAAACTCAACTTTGGCTTGAAATTATTGAAGAATTAGAATATTTAAGTCCGGAAAAAATTTTACATTTAAAAACAGAATGTGAAGATCTTGTAAAAGTTATGACTACATATAAGTTTAAATTATCACAAATTTAAATGGCATAATTTTTATTACTCATTGCTCATTACTTATCATTCATACTCATCATATATGCACGAACAGTTCAATTTTGCCATAGAAGTCCTGGGGACCATTGCCTTTTCCATGTCGGGAAGTTTTGCAGCAATGCAGAAACGGCTTGATCCGTTTGGGGTGCTTATTATTGCATTTGTAACTTCTGTGGGAGGAGGAACTGTAAGAGATTTATTACTGGACATACCGGTATTCTGGATGCATGATATTCTGATGTGTACCCTGATTCTGGTGACCAGTATTTTTTCAATGATATTCAAATCTCTTGAGAAAAACTTTAAAGTAACTTTATTTATCTTCGACAGCTTTGGGCTTGGCCTGTTCACCATAATCGGTGTACAGAAAGGATTAAATGCAGGAATCCATCCTATGATCTGTATTGCGTTGGGAACTATTACAGGCTGTTTCGGAGGTATTATCCGGGATATACTGCTCAACAGAATTCCATTAATTTTCAGAAAGGAAATTTACGCCACAGCATGTATCGTAGGCGGAGCAGCATTTTTATTGATGACCAGATATACAATGCTTTCCTATACTTTTATACAGATCTTCACTATTTTACTCATCGTTGCTATCCGAACATTTGCAGTAAAATACCATTGGCAGATACCTAAGTTTTATGGGTATGATCAGAATTCGGAAATGTAACCTTGTGAAACAATTACCTCTTATCATTCTTTCATTTTCTTTATTCTGCTGCCAACACGAGAGTCAATTTGATCTGAATAAAGATCTTTATCATTTTTCCGAAAGAATGGAAAACGGAGATACTGTTAAGATCATGACTGATCTTTCAGCCTGCATGTTCTTCGCATCTGAAACTTATACTTTTACCAAGCAGCATGACACTCTGTTTCTGGAGAAATACTCTGAAATAACATCATATGGTAAAACGACCCAAACATTTCCTAAAATACCTTACAAAGTAAAAGCAAGCGATCCTTTGTCTTTTGAAAATTATCTTAAATTCCTGAACAAAGAAGATAAACCGCATGAGAAAGGAGATTTTCCTTTGGTTACTATAACCTATAAAAAACAAAGTCGGAAATTTTATGATGACGGACTCCAAGATAAATTTATGAAGCATGATAGTTTGTTTGTCGTTAAGGAAAACATTTACCCAAAAGACCCATTTTTTAAACAGGAAGCACCACCACCGCCTCCAGTCATAAAAAACAAAAAGTCCTGAAAAATCAGGACTTTTATAGTATATGTTAGGTTGACTAGAAGAATTTTCCTCTGTTTCTCATATTCGGATTATGCATATGCTTCTGCATGGTCGGCATTTTCAACTGATCTTTCATCATTTTGATCTGATCCGTCATCATTCCTGCGCTGTCTAATCTTTTTGCTTCTTCCAGCAATTTCTGTCCTTCCTGTTTTCTTCCTTTGGAAATAGCGGCTGCCGCAAGATTCAAAGTAGCCATTGCTCTGTCATGTTTCATATTCAAACCATACTCCAACGCTTTCTTCATGAAAGGTTCCACTTTAGCAGGGTGATCCTGAGCTTGTGTCAATCCTGATAAATAGTGAAAATATCCGTATTGAGTTTTATGAAGCTGAGTTTTATAATCTGTAATTTTTGACAGCCATTCTCCGGCTTTCTCCATATTTTGCTTTCTCAATTGCCAGAATGCCAATAGAATATATTCATTTTTAAAGAATAGTAAGATCGGAAATGCAGCCAATAGGAAAACAACAATACCCCACCCAAGATTTCTCGTGAAGAACATCATATAAAGTCCCAGTAAAATAAGGACTGCTGCTACTGCAATTTTTATGTATTTATTCATTATTAAATTTTAGAAGTGCAAAGATAATAAATTTAAGGCTTAAAGTTCAAAAAGTCAATGGTGAATGGTTAATTCGCAAAACTTATCCATTTTTATCTGCTGATCATTCATAATTCCCTTTGCAAAGCAAAAATTGACTATTGACTTCTATGCTTCTTTATTAATTTTTTCAAACGTCTGGAAACAAAAATCATAACCATTCTTCTCATCTTTCTCATGGCAGATTTCATTGGTCATTTTCCAGATTTTCGGATCTATTTTAGGAAAGAAAGTATCAGCATGAAGGTCCGCTTTCACCAAAGTAACTTCAAGTCTGTCCACAACATCCATAGTCTGTTCGTAGATATTTCCGCCACCGATAACAAAAACTTCCTCATCGATCTTTTTAGCAAATTTCAACGCTTCTTTGATGCTTCCTACGATAAGAATTCCTTCTTCAAACCAGTCTTTCTTTCTTGACACAACAATATTGGTACGGTTCGGAAGAGCTTTTCCAATACTTTCATATGTTTTTCTGCCCATAATCACAGGATGCCCGGAAGTAATATCTTTAAAATGTTTCAAATCTTTTGGAAGATGCCAAAGCAACTGGTTTTCAAAACCAATTTCATTTTTCTCTCCCATTGCCACCACTATTGTTGTCATTCAAATAATTTTTTACAAAATTAGCACATAATTTGTATATTTGGTTAGCACAAAAAATTTAAAAAAATAAACTATGAAAAATAAAGGATGTCTGGGTGCAGGAACCATCGGTATTGCCCTTCTTATTATTGTTGCTGTTCTTTTCTTCTGGGGAAAAAGCGGATATAACAGTTTTGTTAACAAAGAACAGACTGTAAACGCAAAATGGTCGAATGTAGAGACCGTTTATCAGAAAAGAGCCAATCTTATTCCTAATCTGGAAAGAACCGTAAAATCCTATTCAAAATTTGAACAGGAAACTTTAACACAAGTTGTGGAAGCTCGTTCCAAAGCGACTTCTATCAATATTGATCCTACGAATATGACAGAAGCTGATCTGGCAAAATTTCAGGCAGCACAGGGAGAATTATCGGGTGCATTAAGCAGATTGATGGCCGTGGTTGAATCTTATCCTAACCTAAAAGCAGACCAGCAGTATATCAACTTCCAGAGAGAATACACTGCTATTGAAAACAGTATCAGAACTGAAACGGTTTACTATAATGATGCTGCAAAGGATTATAATACTTCCATCAAGACTTTCCCAAATAATATTCTGGCGAATTTCACCAACTTTAAAGAAAAACCTTATTTCAAAGCTGACGCAGGTGCTCAGAAAGCCCCTGAAGTATTCAAATAATAATGGGTAATTTCCTAACAAATCAACAGATCGCTTCCCTTGTGGAAGCGATTCAGTCTGCGGAAGATCATTCTACAGGAGAGATCAGGGTACATATTGATTCCAATACGGAAACCCGTGATGCCAGAACAGCATTTGATGTTTTCAAGAAGCTTGATATGGATAAAACTGCTGAAAGAAACGCAGTGCTTTTCCATGTCAATTTTGAACAAAAATATCTTACCATTATCGGAGATATCGGAATTCATGAAAAAGTAAAACAGTCTTACTGGGATCATCTTCACGATTATATCACTGCTGAATTTGCCAAAGGAAATTATTATAAGGCACTGAAAAGTGCCATCCTGGAAACGGGACTTGAACTCAAAAAACATTTTCCTGTAGAAGGAGAAAACCCAAACCAACTTCCAAATGAAATTACGTTCTCTTAAAATAGTATTTTCATTTTTACTACTTTGCTTTTACACTTTTGTATCAGCACAGTACACCATTCCCGAAAAACCCGCGGTACTTTACCCTGTTTTTGATGAAGCCGGATTACTTTCCCAGCAGGAAAAAGATGCACTTAATAATAAACTGATCAAGTTTGCAGATTCTACCTCAACAGAAATTGAAGTGGTGATCATCCGTTCCACCAAAGGAGAAGATGTGAATTTTCTGGCAACCATGTTCGGGGAAAAATGGAAAATCGGAAAAAAAGGTGTTGATAACGGAGTGGTTTTCCTTATCGCCACAGAAGACAGAACCATGTCTATCCAGCAGGGACGAGCCGTAGAGCAATACCTTACCGCTTCAGTAGCAGGACAAATCTTAGATTACATCGTTACTCCAAAATTCAAGAAAGGACTTTGGTATGAAGGGATCAATAGTGGAACCTCAGCGATTATGGAAGCTGTTGAGGGAAAATTCAAACCTGTAGCTACCACGGCTCCTTCCGGCAATGGAAGTGCATTTAAAGTTCTTATCATTGCTTTTATTATTTTCATCATCATTGCTATCCTATTTGGTAACAGAGGTGGCGGACGTGGCGGAAATAATGACGACGATGATGATGTGATTATCACCAGAAGAGGACGCAGAAATTATCCTGGTGGTTTCTTCCCGTTCCCTGGCAGCTTCGGAGGCGGTGGCTTTGGCGGAGGAAGTTCTGGCGGAGGAGGTGGTGGCTTCGGAGGTTTCGGCGGTGGCGGAAGCTTTGGAGGCGGTGGTGCATCCGGAGGATGGTAAATAAAGAAACAATTTTAAATTATATAGAAATCAGATCATCACGATCTGATTTTTTTTATTTAAAAACATAAAATAATGCCAATTCTTTAACTTTTATTAATATTAAATTGATATTTAGATAGTAAAAAATTAATAAAACCTCATAAAAACCACCTTTTATTCAATATTTTTTTACTATATTTACTGAAAACAGGATTATGAAGAAGACGTTGGTAGTATTTGCACACCCTTATCTGGAGCACTCCAATTCGAATGTAGAGCTCATCAATTTCTACGTTCGCCACCAGCATTATACCCTGAGAGATCTTTACGAAGAATATCCTGACTTTCATATCGCTGCTTTCCGGGAAAGAAAACGTCTTAAAAACTATGAACGTTTTGTTTTCCAGTTTCCCCTGATATGGTTCGGAATGCCTCCACTTCTCAGATTATGGATTGATGAAGTTTTCGACAGAGACTGGCTGAAAGAGGGCGAATATAATCCACTCGAAGGAAAAGAAGTCTATATTCTGGTAACCACAGGCGGAAAAGAAAGATCTTTCAGTAAAACCGGTACTTATCAATATACCATAGATGAACTGATCAGCGGGCTTATCGTTTCATTAAGGGTTTTCAAAGCAGATATTAAGCATATCAAAATTGTATACGAAGCCAACAAGCTCTCTAAAAAAGAAATTATTTTACATAAAAAAGAATTTACAGAACTACTCAATCAATAGCATATGGAATCCAGCTTAGCGATGAACACATTAATTTTCCTCGGTGTAGCCATTATCATGGTTCCATTGGCAAGAAAATTAGGGTTAAGTTCTGTAATCGGCTATATTTTGGGAGGAATCATTATAGGTCCTTATGTCCTTAAACTTACAGGAAACAATGTCAATGATATTATGCATGCCAGCGAGTTTGGCGTTATTATGCTTTTATTTTTGGTAGGTTTGGAACTGGAACCCCGTAAATTCTGGGAAATGCGAAAGAAAATAATGGGGTTGGGACTGTCACAGATGGCACTCACGATTCTCTTGCTTTTCTTAGTATTCACAACTGTAGGTTGGAGAGTAGACAAAGCGATTGCCATTTCCATGTGTTTCGCGCTATCTTCTACAGCAATTGTCCTCCAGACCTTACAGGAGAAGAATAATCTCAAGACTACTGCGGGAGAAGCTTCATTCTCCACCTTGTTGTTTCAGGATATTTCTGTGATTCCTATTTTGGCAATACTTCCTATTCTGGCCAATTATAAAGCCAAGCATCATGATAATGAAATCCAGATTCTGATCCAAAAACTACCGGAATGGCTTCAGGCCGGAACGGTTATTTTGGGGGTAGCATTATTGATTCTACTCGGAAGATATGTATTTGTTCCTTTTCTGCGCTATGTTTCAAAATCGGGAATGTCAGAGCTATTGACAGCTTCTTCGTTATTTCTGGTTATTGGGGTTTCGGAGTTGATGGTTGTTATTGGTCTTTCACCGGCACTGGGAGCTTTCCTGGCAGGAGTAATGCTTGCCAACAGTGAATTCCGTCATGAGCTGGAAGCGCAGATTGATCCGTTCAAAGGGCTTTTATTGGCTGTCTTTTTCGTCAGCGTGGGATCAACCATTAATTTTAATATTATTCAGAAAGATCCGTTATTTATCTTCAGTACTGTTTTTGCTGTATTGGCTGTAAAATTTGTGGTTTTATATACCATCGGAAAGTTTTTCAGGATAGATACTTCCCAAAGTCTTTTTTATGCATTTGCCCTTTCTCAGGTGGGAGAATTTGCATTTGTGCTGCTTAACTATGCTTCGGATCTTTATCTTTTAGGTCCTGAAATGAATGCACAGATGATGGCTGTTACGGCAATTACCATGTGTATCACTCCTATTCTTCTCATCATCAATGACAAATTTATTACTCCGAAATTTATCAAAGAAATTCCTGAAGAGGAACATGACTATAATATTCTCGACAGCGATGTTAGTCAAAAGAAAATTATCATTGTAGGTTTTGGGCACTTTGGAAGCACCGTGGGACGTCTTTTAAAAGCCAATAAAATACCCGCTACCGTTTTGGATCGTGATTCTGATCGTGTTAAACTGCTCAGAAGCTATGGTTTTAAAGTCTATTATGGAGATGCCACCCGAATCCCTATTTTAAGAGCCGCAGGAATTGAAGATGCTGAAATTCTGGTTTTATGTCTGGATGATTCCGATGATAACAAATTCATTGCAGAACTTGTGCGGGAACATTATCCCAATGTGAAAATTTTTGTAAGAGCGAAAAACAGGATCGATGCTTATGATTATCTAAACAATGGAGTTAATCATATCTACCGCGAAACATTGGGAACAGCGGTGGATATGGCGGTGGATGTACTTCATGAAACAGGAATGAGGAAATATGCAGCAAGACGTCTTGGACAAAGATTTATGGCTATTGATAAAGCTTCTGTGAGAAAACTTGCAAAAATGAAGGAAAATAATGATGACATTACACTATTTACCACAAAAGAAATCCTCCAAAGGGAGGAGGAATTGTTAGCGTATGATAATCTTAATTTTGATAATAAAAACTGGGAATATTCCTCATCCGCCGGTGAAGAAGATGAGGATGAATCCCAGGATTAGTTTATTGGATATTTACACTTCCACCACTGCTTTCCTCTTTGCTCACGTTCTTAAGCTCTCCTTTTTTAGAAATATCCACACTTCCACCGGATGAAGCGCCTGCCTTCACACTGGAAACAGCACTTATATGAATACTTGCTCCACTGGAAGCATCTGCTTCTACCTCATCAGCAATAACATTTTTAGCAGAAATACTGCTTCCTGAAGAGGCACTTACATCTGCTTTTTTTGCTTTTCCTGAAAGGTCAAGTGTTGATCCTGATGAAGATTCAATGTCAAGGTTTACTGCCCAGACTTTCCCATCGAAACTGCTGCTGCTGCTTACATTGATATCCATATCATTAGCCTCCAGATCTCCGGAAATACTTCCTGCACTGGATGCTTCGATCTCTGTTTTCTCCTGAGTAAATTTATCTTTTATAATGATTCTCGCAGCCGAATCCGCAACAAGTTTACTAAAATCTTTTGTATAAATTTTAGCTGTCACTTTACTGATGTTCATCACTCTGATTCCCGGCTTATAATGAATGTGCAGTTTTCCGCCATCATTATCTACAAGAATTTCATTGATGATACTTTGAGGTGCAGAAATTTCTACTTTTTCTGTTTCAGATTTTATAACTTCTGCTTCAATGGCTTGTGAAACCTGAATTTCATCAAAATCTCCATTAAATTCTTTATGCTGTATCGGGCCGCTTTCCTCGCTCACTACTTTCTCTACCCAATTACCATTGTCTCCTTCCCTGTCTCTGTTTCTGTTCTCATGCTTATCATTACATGAGGCTAAAGCCACTAAGGCTGAAAAAATAAATAAAGTACTTGTTTTCATGCTTATTCCTTTTGTTAATTTTTTTTGTTGATATCTTTATTTAAATAACAACTAATTTATAAAAAATATTACATTACATTTGAAAATACTGTAATGGTCTGCAAGAGAGATTTTTTGGAAAGACTTTTCACCTCTGAAGGTACTTAATTGATTCATTGTGCAATATCCACAAAACGACGTAAAGAAATACGTTTGCCAAAATACATTCTATGATACAAGTTTTTAATATCTTTATGCTTTAATAACAACTATATTTATGAAGAATATTTCATCGGTATTATTAATTTCTGCCTTGGCGTTCAATCAATCTTGTACTACAATGAAACAGACCGATATTCAACAGGAGCTTCCTGCACCTGATCCCTCTTTATCTTCAAATCCTTTTATGAAGAAGAGCAAGCTTCAGTACGAAGCTCCGGAGTTTGACAAAATCAAAAATGAACACTTCAAACCTGCTTTTAACTATGGTTTAAAGCAACATGAAGCTGAAATTATAAAAATTGCCAACAATCCGGCTGCTCCTACTTTTGAAAATACCATCGTTGCATTGGAAAAAAGTGGTGAGGTACTGAGAAGAGCACAAATTGTATTTTCAAATCTTACAAGTGCTAATACCAACCCTACTTTGCAGGCTTTAGATGAAGAATATGCCCCTATTTTTGCTGCCCATTCTGATAAACTGTACCTGAATGAAAATCTTTACAAAAGAATACAATCCATCAAAGAAGATGGTCTTGATTCTGAAAGCAAAAGACTGGTACAATATTATAAGCAGAATTTTGAAATCGCAGGTGCTAATCTTTCTGCAGCGGATAAAGAAAAATTAAAGCAGCTCAATCAGGAACTGGCTTCTCTTTCTACACAGTATTCCAATAAATTGCTGGAAGCAAGAAAACAGGGAGGTGTATTTTTCTCTGATGCGAAAGAGCTTGACGGACTTTCTGCAGATGAAATTGCAGCAGCAGCATCTGATGCCAAAACAGCAGGACAACCAGGAAAATATCTTCTGCCTTTACAAAATACAACCCAACAGCCTCTCTTACAAAATTTAAAAAACAGAGCTACCAGAGAAAAGCTATTCAAAGCTTCATGGACAAGAGCTGAGAAAGGAGATGCCAATGATACGAGATCAACGATAGAACAGCTTGCTAAACTGAGATTGAAGAAAGCTCAGATCTTAGGAAAGAAAAATTTTGCAGAATGGAAACTTCAGGATCAGATGGCAAAAACCCCTGAAGCTGCTACTAAACTGATGAATCAAATCGCTACTCCTGCAGTGGAAACAGCAAGACGTGAAGCAAAAGATATACAGGATCTTATTGATCAGCAGAAAGGAGGTTTCAAAGTAGAGCCTTGGGACTGGAATTTTTATGCTGAACAGGTAAGAAAAGAGAAGTTTGATCTTGATGAAAGCGAAATAAAACCTTATTTTGAAATCACAACCGTTCTTGAAAAAGGAGTTTTCTTTGCCGCTGAAAAATTCTACGGACTGACTTTCAAAAAGAGAACTGATCTTCCTGTTTACCATCCTGATGTAGTAACCTATGAGGTTTTCGATCATGATGGAAAATCTATTGCCATCTACTATCTGGATTTCTATACAAGGGATTCTAAAAACGGTGGTGCATGGATGAGTAATTTTGTAGAACAGTCTTATTTATTGGGAACAAAACCTGTAATCGTTAACTGTTACAACTATCAAAAACCGGCTCCGGGAAAACCTTCATTAATCAGTTATGATGATGTTTCCACCATCTTCCATGAATTTGGTCACTCTATTCACGGAATGTTTGCCAGTCAGAAATACCCTTCACTTTCGGGAACGAATGTACCGAGAGACTTCGTGGAATTCCCATCCCAGATTAATGAACACTGGGCTTTAGATCCTGTTGTTCTGAAGAATTATGCAGTACATTATGAAACAAAACAGCCTATTCCGCAGGCTTTGGTAGACAAGATTAAAAAAGCATCTACTTTCAATCAGGGCTATATGACTACTGAACTGGTTTCTGCTGCTGAGCTTGATATGGATTGGCATACAGTAAGCAATGACAGTCAGTTTATTCCTGTTTTAGACTTTGAAAAGCAATCTTTGGCCAGCCATGGATTCAATCTGGCAACGGTTCCGCCAAGATATCACACTCCTTATTTTGCTCACATCTGGGGAGGTGGATATTCTGCAGGATATTATGCTTATTTATGGTCTGAAACTTTGGATAATGACGCATGGGAATGGATCAGTAAAAATGGAGGATTAACCAGAGAAAACGGTGACCGTTTCAGAAAATATATTCTTTCCGTAGGAAATTCTGTAGACCTGAACCAGGCATTCAGAGATTTTACGGGACACGATCCGGATATCAAGCCTTTATTGAGAAACAGAGGGTTTATTAAGTAATCATATGATAATCAATACAGGTATAAAAGTATTGTCTTCATTAATCATTCTGACTTGCTTTTCATTAAAAAACAAAAGATTTGAAAGCAGGTCAGAATCCATATTTCAAAAATATTCTGATACCATTACCAATAATGAATTAGAGGATTACATTAAAGAAGAGATACAACATTTAGACTCTCAGTGTACTACTGAAACGGCAAGGGCTGAAGCAGATATTAAGAAAGGCAAGCTTATCTATTTTCACTACTTCGGAATGGTAAAAAGCTACAGAAGCAATGATGAAATGGATGTTCTTTTGAAACAAAATAATATCCAAACAGGGACTGCTCTTTATTACTGCACCATTCCAATGCAACTGCAAAACTGCTATGAAAAAATAATGTCAAAAGAAATCAACAGAAAATTTGGTCCAAAATTCATTGACTCTTTAAGACATATTGCAGACATACAATACGTTAAAAAAAACATTAACAAAATCTATGATTTTGAAGAATGTGACACCATTTCAAGGTATCCGGGCAGCAAATCTTACGGAGACTTTTTTAAAGATTATGAAAAAGACTTTTGGAAAAATGTACACTATCCCGATGAATTTGAACACCGGAAAGACAAAGATTTTTATTCTTCCATTTCTGCGAAATTTACACTGCACAAAGACGGAACGATCTCAGATATAGACATTGAGCTTACCTTTCAGAATAAAAAGAATTATAAGTACGCCTCTTACTTTATCAACGAAACTAAAAATTTTATAAAAAAAACAAAATGGATTCCTGCCAAGACCATGGGAATAACAGTAAGCAGCAGGATTCCTCTCACATTATTTTTTAAATAACTATGAAAAAAATTATTACAGCAACATTATTATTAGTCTTTGGAACAATATATGCACAAAAAGGCCATGCAAAACCACAAGCCAACCAAATAGACAACCAACTTGTAGGTCTATGGAAAGGAAGTGAGAAAGACCAGCAGATAGCAGGTATGGAAAAACGATGGGTAATGGAAAGAAAAGCAGACGGTACCTTTATGCTTATTTTTACAACGATTCAGGATTGCGAAGTCAATCAATTTATTGAGAGAGGCCAATGGTGGATTGAGAAGGGTGAATTTCATGAACTTCACTTTAATTCAGGGAAAACAGACGTATATACTTATAAAGTTTTAGATCAATCCCATGTAAAATTTGATTCAAAGGAACAGGCTCTGGATATGGCTACTGATAACTATAGCTTTGTGGATACTAAAATTGACGAAGACAACCAATAACATATATTGAGAAGCATTCTTTTAAGAGTGCTTCTTTTTTTTAATAGACATCATCCATCTGCCTGCTCATTTCTGCCGATATTCATTATTTTTGCATTTCAAATTTTAAATACAATATATGGACTGTCCATGCTGTTCAGGAAAATCCTACGAGGAATGCTGTAAACCTTATCATACGGGAGAAAAATATGCTCCAACGGCTGAGGCTCTGATGCGTTCACGGTTCTCTGCTTTTGCCATTCCGAATGGTGAATATCTGATGGAGACGACCCTTCCCGGAAAAAGAAAATACCACAATAAAAAAGACTTACAGGAATGGGGAGAAATTAACCAATGGACAAAACTGGAAATCATCCGTACTCCGGCTTTAAATCATGTAGAATTTAAGGCTTATTATACGGATCAGGAGGGTCAGCAGCAGGTTCATCATGAGTTTTCTGTTTTTCAGAAAATGCATGAACGCTGGTATTATGTTTCCGGAGAATTTTTGGATTAACAAACAGGTTGAAGAAATGTAATGCAGGCAATGCTTTGCGTATAGAACCACCCCGTCAAAAATTCTTTGAATTTTCGCCACCCCTCCGGAGGACTATCGTGTGGACACATCTTTAAAGATTTTGTAAGCTTTG
>NZ_JBMDJJ010000025.1:0-66044 GCF_057809135.1 Chryseobacterium sp. FG46
CACGATAGTCCCTCGGAGGGGTGGCAAAAATTCAAAGAATTTTTGACGGGGTGGTTCTCAACGTTTACCTAACCAAATCACCACGAAAAAACGCCACCCGATACCATCAGATGACGTCATGGAATTTATTTAAAAATTCTGATAAAACTATCTTTTTCCAGGCTTTCCAGCGAGAAATCAAAATCAGCATCTGTTTTTTCTGAGGTAATCTTACCTCCAAGCTCTTTGATAAGCTCATTGAAAGACATCGCTTCATACCATTGCTGATACAATGCACGTGTTGCCATCATGGAAACCTGGCTGTTTCCTGAAACATGAGCATGTCCGGCTCCGAAATTCAACAGTACGAAACATTGTTTTTCATTTTTTGTCACCAGCATTCCCAGAATCATCTGCTTCTGAACAGAATTACATCTGGCTTCAGCAAAGAGATGATTGGGATTCATCATATAATCGTAGGAAATATCGTCTCCTTTTCCGATCACAATTTTATATCCACAATTCGCGTCTCCGCTGAAAACGTTATTCATTACTAATGTTGGTGCACACAGGCCTTTATTGGCGTAAAGATATTCAACAGCACCGTTAGGAGCAGAAGTCATATCTCCTGAATACATCAATTGTCCGTCACCATGATTATAGGTGGCATTCCAACCTATTTTTCCCGCGATATTTAATCCTGAAAGATCAAGGTCATTGGCACCCCATTGATCTTTCCAATAAATACCTACAGCCAGTCTATCACCATAAAAACGCGTTCCGGCAGGAATATTTCCAACAAACATTTTTTCAGAAGTTGGCAATGCAAATTCTACATTCTCTGGGAAGTAGAATTTCTTTCCGGAAAGGTTTTCATATTTCAGTTTCAAAAAGTCCAGAATGAAATCATAATTGAACTGATTCACGTAAGTTTCCTTCCCTTTTTTAGTCCATGATTTTCCGTTTCGGACTCTGTAGACAAAGGTATCCTGACCGTACATTCTTGAGTAACATGCTGACAATGCTTTGAATAAGGCAAACGGTGTCGCATTTTCCAGCCAGTGCCAATCGCTGTTTTCCAGTATTGTATTGGTAGCATCATTCAACGGGTTTGAAATCAATGGTTTATGGTATACTTTAGACAGCTTGGATATTTTGTTGATCGCTTTGGGTGCTCTGTTTTTATAAGCCAGGAATAATGGTTTGAATCTGTTGAAAATTTCTGCCATTTTTTCCATTCCAAAGCTTTCAAACAGGTACGTCGGATTGAAATTGCTTTGCTTAATTAAATTAATCAAATCATCATTTTTGATTAAAAGTGTAGTGTTTGTTGTTTTATAAATAACATAACGGAAAAACTCAATGGGATTTTCAGGATAAACATCATACAGATCCGCTATTTTTATAACCGCTTCTTTATTTCTGATGTTCTCTTTTCCTGTAAAATCGTATTCCAGCTCCGTATGTAAAATAGAAAGCAAATCATCAATGGTTTCTTCTTTTAAAGCAATACCTGATCTTAAAAGAGCAAGACATTTTTCCTGCATTTCTTCCACAGAGTAGGCTTTGATAACTTTAAAAACCAGCTTCATATCAGGAACATTCAAGATTTCATTGGGAATATAGATTTCACTTTGGAAATTACTTCCGTAGGTTGAAATATAATGTCTGATCTGTTCAAAAAATAAATCAATTCTGGAAGTGTTCTTTATTTTCTCCCAGGATTTATGAAAGGTTTTATTCAAATCATTACCATTCAGTTTTTCCTTTGCATAATAAGAAATGATCTCATTTTTTGCCCATAAAGCATCTGGTTCAATAATAAAACCATCATTGGAAACAAATGGTTTTTCGTCAGATTTTCTGGCCAGTACAGCATTGAATAATTGTAGTGTTTTCATTGTTTTAAGTTTAAAAAATAAGTGAGGAGTAGATTCATTAAAAGTGAAGGGTATAGGAACTCCTTTTACCTATAGTTTATAAAAAGCGGGGAGTATTTTTCCAAAAAATATAGGAACTCCCTTTGCCTTGTAATCTGTAAAAAAGCGGAAAGTAAATCTGGAAATATAGGAACTTTCTGTGCCTTTAAACTTTTTAAATACCTTTTTAGTGCTGTGAAATTTGGGTTATTGTTTTTTTAATTAAACCTTACGGGTTTCTAAAACCCGTAAGGTTTGAATAGTAAGCAAGCTTTTAAATAAGTTTAAACAATTTTAATCATAAAAAATTATGCTTTTCTGAATTTCTTCTTTTTCTTCCATGGAGCATTCTTCTGCACATCTCCGGCCATGATACATCCGTAGGGCATCACTTCATCCAGAACTTCACAAAGTCCGTATTCTTCTATCTGTGCTCTTACATTCTTAGCACTTTTATAAGCGCTTGGAAGTTCAGAAATATCAATCTCATTGGAGTAGAAACGGATATCCAATCCTGCCGTTTCCTCATTGAAGATTTCTTCGGTTGTTTTATGAGCCAAAGATCTTTTATGCTGGCTTCTGCTGAAATTTCTTCCTGCTCCATGCGGTGCAAAACCTAAGTTTCTTTCATTCGTTTTTCCCTGAACAATCAGTACCGGTTCTGCCATATTTAAAGGAATCAGTCTTGGTCCTGTAATATCAGGCATGAATTTATCATCCAGCGGAGTAGCTCCTTTCGCATGATAGAACAGGTCTCCGTCTTTGAAAACGAAGTTATGTTCGTTCCAATATCTGTTTTCTTTCTCCATTTCCAGTTTGTTCAGTACGGCGTCATGAAGAGAAGTATGGTTTTCTTTGGTCCATTGTCTAATCAATTGCAGTGCTTCCCAATAAGATTTTCCTTCTTCGGTATCATAAGGAATCCAGGCGTTTTCTCTCAATGTTTCAGGGGAGATTTCCTGTCTGAAACGGTTGGCAACCTTCATTCCTTTATCATATAAGGCAGCTCCCGGTGCTCTTGATCCGTGATGCGTTACCATCATCGTGTTTCCTGTATTTTTGGAAATTCCAACGAAAAGGAAATGGTTTCCGTCTCCCTGTGTTCCCATATGAGAACGGGCAATGCTGATTAGTTTTTCATCATTTAAGAATTTATTTTCTCTGAAAGCATCCATCAGTTCCTGAGACATTGGCATCTGTTCACCTCTTGGTCTTCCTCCATATCCGAAGTGGGTAATAGAATGCGCAGCATCCAGAACATCTTTAGGATTGGTCTTTCCGAAATCCGTCAGCATTACTGAACAACAGATATCGGCGCTGTGAAATCCCGGGTGAATGGCATTTTGAGCGACAACCACACCTCCTACCGGAATCTGGCCTTCAGGGCCTGTAGGACAGGCATCAGGCATTAAAGCTCCGCCAACCAGAGTAGGGGTTTTCATCAGAACATTCATCGTTTTGATTACCTTGTCCACATTATCATTTTCACTTTCATGTTCTGCACGGATATTGATTATAAAATCTTTAGCCGTTTCATGAAGCGGAATAATATCAGGTTGTTTGAACTGTAGCAGATATTCTGCGGTCTGATGCTCATCCAGATTATTCTCATTGATATAGCTGATGGCATCTTTAAACCATTTTGCCGGTCTATATCCTAATTCGATTAAATGATTTCCATTAAATTCCATTTTGTTCATTTTGATGATGCAAAGTAATATCATTATTGCGCAATAGTTTTGCGCAGGTAAAGAAATTTTAATTATTTTTACAAAGATTTATTAAAAAAAGTAAAAAAAAGCCCTTTGGCTGATTCGTAAAAGAGTATATAATTAAAAAAACAAGTCCCATGGTATTATTAGAACAATTAAAACATTTCCCGGAAACCATCCAGTTTAATGATGTGATCGCTCATATTGATGAACATTATGAATTTACTCCTACCGCATTTCAAAACGGTGATACCACCAATCAGGCCGGGCAGAACAACGGTTCATGCAAAGTTTTCAGCTTTGCAAGCATTAAGGATCTGACGAAGGAAGAAACACTTTGGCTGTTTGGTGAGTTTTACAGAGAAGATGTTTTGAAAAAACCTGAAGGAAATGATCATCAGAATATCCGGAACTTTATGAAATTCGGCTGGGAAGGAATTACTTTTGATGACAATGCATTAAAAGAAAAATAATTGTAAGAAAAGAGCAGAAAGAAAAGCAATTCTTATTAAAAAACACCCAATCATTAAACACTAAGGTATGTCATCCAATAAAAATGCTCTGATCAGGTACAAAACATTAGATAAATGTCTTAAAAATAAATACAGGAAATATACGCTGGAAGATCTCATTGATGAATGTTCAGAAGCATTGTTTGAATTTGAGGGAAAAGAATCTTATGTAAGTAAGAGAACCGTTCAGCTTGATCTTCAGAATATGAGGAGTGAGAAATTCGGGTATGAAGCTCCTATTGAAGTTTACGAAAGAAAATATTACCGTTACAGCGATCCGGAGTACAGTATTCATAATATTTCTGTGAATGAGAGCGATCTGAAGGCAATGAACAATGCAGTTCAGATTTTAAAACAGTTCAAGGATTTTTCCATGTTCAAAGAAATGAATGGGGTTATTCAGAAACTGGAAGATTCCATTCATGCCACCAGCCAGAAATCCATTATTCATCTGGATAAAAATGAACAGCTGAAGGGGCTGGAGCATATTGATATTCTGTATGAAAGCATTGCCGGTAAAAAGGTACTGAAGATTCTTTATAAAAGCTTTACAGCAAGGGAATCCAATGTTTTTACAGTACATCCGCAGCTGCTGAAGGAATTCAACAACCGCTGGTTTCTGATCTGTCTTTACAAACAGAAAATGTACAATCTGGCATTGGACAGAATGGAAAGTATCGAAACAGATGATAGTCTTGTATATATTGACAAGGAACTGGATGGCGATGAATACTTCAAAGATATTGTTGGGGTTACTGTTTCAGAATCAATGGATCCCAGGAATGTAGTCTTTTGGGTAGATTCAGGAAATGCCCCTTATGTGAAAACAAAACCGTTGCATAAAAGTCAGGAGATCATAAAGGAAGATCATGACGGAACTCTTTTTAAAATATGTGTTCAGATTAATTATGAACTGGAAAGGCTCTTGCTTGGATTTGGAGACTCTCTGATTGTACATAAGCCTAAAAAGCTACGGCTGAAAATGGAGGAAAAGTTTAATGCAGGATGTAGAAATTATCAGAGTCTGATTGTTCCTGAGGAAAACTAACTTGTTTTAGATGTATGATTAGCAAAGCATTATTGCAAATTACTTATTTCCACATTTTATCTTGGCTTGGAAATTGTATTATTACGTTAACAATACCAAATTAATTATGAAATCAAGAATATTTAAAGCATTAATTGCGATCATAGCACCACTGGCGATAGAGTATATCGTAAAGAAAATATCTGAGAAAATAGATAAAAAACAGGAAGACAAAGAGAGCGAAAAAAAGCAGATTACGGCTTAAACGTAAAAGTAGTTTACATTTAAAATTATTGAAAAGAGACTGTCATAAGGATGTATGGTCTCTTTTTTTGTTAATGGATCTTTTTGATGAATGCTGAAAACCACCCCGTCAAAAATTCTTTGAATTTTTGTCAACCCTCCGAGGGAGGGGGATTTTCACGTCTTCAGTTGAGGTGTTGGTCTGGATTATGTTTTTGGGAAAAGAAGGCTGGATTCCTACGGAATGACAAGCTGTGTGGATAGATTACCATTCCAATTGTGTCATTCCGGTAAGAATCTAAACATACTTATTATCCATTTTTTTAGATCAATGCTTCTAAAAAAAATTGTGACTTTTGCGGTTTCGGTTTCCCTACACAAAATCATAAATCCCGTCTTTCCATCCCAGAACTTTTGAAGAATCCGCCTTAAGCCAGTTTTTCAGGATTGTTGCGTATACTTTTCTGAAATCTTCCTTATAAATAAGATCACCTTCATTCAGATTCTGCAGATCAGGAAGTGCGTTTAACAGCCCTTTTTTCTTCAGGTTTCCGCTTATAAAGAACATTTGGTTGGCAGTTCCGTGATCCGTTCCGTTACTGGCATTCTGTGCCACACGACGGCCAAACTCTGAGAATGTCATTAGCAGGATATTTTTGAAAAGACCATTGCTTTTCATATCGGCAACAAAGGATTTTACAGCTTCATTAATATCATTGAATAATTTTTTCTGTCTGTCATTCTGATTGACGTGTGTATCGAAACTTCCGATCGAAAGATAGTATACCTGAGTATTAATGTCAGATTTTATTAAAGAAGCTACCGTTTTAAAGTCTTTTCCCAGCTGAGAATTGGGGTAAACTTGTTCCGTCTTTTTCGCTTTGCTTTTTTCAAAAATATAATCAGCATTATTAATGGTAGAACCTAAAGTCTGGTAAAGGTAAGAGACGGTTTCATCATCGTGATGGTGGTCATAGAGAGATTTAAAATATTTTTCCTGACTGGTCTGATACAGTCTTTTGGGATCCTTAAAGGCAAATGCTTTATTATTTTCTCCTTTTAGTGCAAGGCTTAACATATCATCTACTTCCAGTGCCTGGGTAGGATGGTCGCAGCGATAGCATTCTTCGTCCAGAAAACGCCCCAGCCAGCCTGTTTCCAGAAACTGATCACTTCTGCTTGCCGATTGCCAGATATCCATGCTTCGGAAATGCGACTTATCCGGGTTGGGATATCCCACATTATTCATCACAGAAAGCTCTCCGTTGTCAAAAAGCTCTTTGAAATAGGAGAGAGACGGATTGATTCCTGCCTCATCTGTAAGGGGTACAGAGTCCTGAATAGCCAGTGTCTTCCTTTCCCTGAAATAAATATCATTTTTAGCCGGAATGATCGTATTCAAACCATCATTTCCACCTGTAAACTGAAGAACTACCAGAATGTTCTGGCCGGGATTCAGCGCTTCATCCAGAGTCATGGCTTTTAAGAAATTCGGCATCAGCATGGAAGCGGTAGCCAGTGAACTTATTTTGAGGAATTCTCTTCTTTTGATTAACATAATTTTGTTTTTAGGTTGAAGGTGGCGGCTGATAGGTAGTGGTTTATAGGTTTCTGGTTGTAAGGCTGAGCGACATTTTTACTGGCATTCATTTTTATACTAGTAAAAGATAAATAAATGGCAATTAAGCTATATTTTGACAGCTATTACCTGTAACCTGCAACCTACATCAACTGGTATTCCGGGGTTGACATCAGGTTGATGACATTCATTTTGATACTCTTGTCAGAAAAATTCCTTACAGAATTCATATCCAGACTTTGAGTATTCTGCAAAAGATAATCTTCACAGTTTTTACTGGCGAAAATCTTTTCAATACGCTCCCAGTCGATGGTGATATTGGGATTTTTAAAGCTTTTGTTCAAAGCAGTTTCCCGGGACTTCATTCCCATATCGATATCATCATCCTGGCGGGGACTGTATTCCAAAGGGCGAAGTCCTGACCATATCTGCGGAATCTGAAGTCTCAGCATCAGAGTAGAACTGTCAATCCACGATCTTCCATTTGGCCATCCTGCTACATTGGGTGGATAAAGCAGCATCTGTCCCAATAACTTCTGATAAACGATGAGGTTTTCAGGGTTTTGAATTTGCATAGGAAGGATTCGCATGATTCCTGCCATCAGTTCTACAGGAGATTTTATCCTGTTGCCCATATTCTTCTGATCATAAAACCAGGTGCTCGAAAATATCTCAGTCATTAGCTTTTTGATGTCATATCCTGAATTGTAGAAATTGTTGCTGAGCTTATTGATGATATCCTGATCTGCTTTTTCATTCACAAAAAACTTATAGATCTTTGTTGTAATAAACTGTGCCGTAGCTTTTTGCTCCAAAATAATATTTAAAACATCGCTTCCATCAAAGTTGCCTGTTCTTCCTAAAAAAGTTTTGCTGCCTTCATCATGGAGATTTTTTCTTTCCTTAAAATTCCCTTCTTTATCATAACTCCATCCTGTAAAGGCTCTGGCGCCTTCTCTTACATCCTTTTCAGTGTAATTTCCTCTTCCCATGGTAAAAAGTTCCATAACTTCACGGGCGAAATTTTCATTAGGATGGTCTTTTTTATTCTGTTGGTTATTGAGAAAATTAAGCATCGCCGGCGACTGGCTTACTTCAAAAAGCAGATCTTTGAAATTTCCAAGCGCATTTTTTCTGATCGTATTTAAAAGCTGTTTATTGAATCTTGGATTGAGTACCCTTGATGCAAAATGTCCATGCCAGAAAAAGGCCATCTTTTCTCTCATCTGCTCCTTGTTATTAACGATGGCGTTCAGGAAATTCAGGTTGAGTTCACTATTTTGCTCTCTGTTAATCCGCTGCATTTCTTTTTTTTTCTCTGCGGGAGCTGTACTGCTCATATAATCCGCTGCTGAAACAGGATCAGGAGTGTCATATGTAATTTCGCTGAAGTTTTCTTCTTTAAATAATTCATTAAGTAACGCTTTAATGTTTTTATTTTTCAAATCATCAATTTGATTAATGCCAACACCAAAACCTGCGCGCCAGAGAAGATGCTTGTTTTTTAATAATGAATCAGCCATCATGGAGAATTTATTTTTTGATGTATTTTGAAGAAAAAGGTTAAAATGATAACGGGTTAAGGATTGTTAATATTGTTGTATTAGGCTGGAAGCTGGAAGCAGGAGGTAGGAAGTTTGAGGTTTTAAGTTTTGTATCGTAGAAATAGAGTTGATTTTATGGAGTTCTATTTCTTCCCGCATCCAGCTTCCTTTCTTCCATCCTTTAATTCACTTTTTAGCTATCATTTTTGATAATTTTTGTTAAACAAATATTTAAATTTCGTTAAAAAATAACAGGTTGATATTCATTGTTTTATGAATTTTTTGACTGTTAAAATCAAAGAAAACCTTTTGCTTGGCATGATTTTTACATCCTCCTGTTTAGTAAAATTTAAAAATTAGAGTTATGAAAATGTTTAAACAAGCAATAGTACTGGCTGGTATTTTAACAGCAGGTATCGCAAGCGCCCAAAGTGCTCAAATGAATAATATGATCAAGGTAGGTGCAAATGTTGGTTTAGCAGTTCCCGCAGATAACCTTTCTGCAGCAGTAGGAGTGGATGTAGCTTACCAGAATCTGATCACACCAGGATTCGGACTGGGTATCGCATCAGGATATACTCACTATTTCGGAAAAGAAAATAACGGATATAAAAACAATGATGTAGGTGTAGTTCCTGTAGCCGCTTTAATCAGAATTTATCCAAAACAAACAGGTTTCTATTTAGGAACTGATTTAGGATACGGATTCCTTGTTGGAGACAAAACAGTAGCATCCAATACCAATGTTGAAAGAGCAGGTGGAGGTTTCTACCTTAAGCCGGAGATCGGATACCACAACAGAGACTGGAATTTCTTTGTACAATACCAAAAGGTTTTTGTAGGAACTAAAGGAGATTTGCCAGGTCAGGACTATAATGTGGGGAATATCGGAGTAGGATTCGGTTACAATATTCCATTAGGAAAGTAGTTAGATTTAATATATAAACAATTATTAACCAAAACCTTTTCACGAAAGTGGAAAGGTTTTTTTGTTCTGTGCAGGATTTACAAAAACAATTATTATATTTGGTAAAATTTGAGGTTATGATTCTGAATCCAAAATTTCCACTTTATTTACCAGGAGTAGAGAACAGTAATAATGATAATGTTTCTATCATTGGGGCAAGCCTCCGTGAAGATATAACAATCTTAGGCTATTTCGTTTCCGGGAACGGAGGTCTTGAGATAAAAGTACAAAATACATATGCAACCAAAGAATATGCTTCCTTTTCAGATATCTTAAAGAAGTTTATTCAGGATAATCAGCTTGAAAATGTAAAACGTCTGGGAATGGCAGTGCCAGGTCCTGTATTGGATGGGAAGAGCAGTCCGGCAAGATTGGGCTGGCATTTAGATATTGCCGAATATACACGTGATTTCGGGTTTGAAAGAGTGGATATGCTGAATGACCTGGAAGCTTCTGCCTATGGAATGGCTCTTCTTGAAGACAATCATCTTGAAGCTATCTATACAAGCGGACATCTTGAAAAAGGAAATGTAGCGGTTCTTGCTCCCGGAAACGGATTGGGAGAGGCGGGATATTTCTTTGACGGAAAATACCTGAGACCTTTTGCAACAGAAGGAGGACACTCAGAGTTTTCTCCAAGAACCAATGTGGAAGTTGAATTTTACCAGTTCTTAAATAATATCTATGGTATTGTAAGCTGGGAAAATGTACTATCCAAGTCAGGGTTATTCAATATATACAGATTCCTGAGAGATGTAAAAAGACATCCTGAGCCGGAATGGTTAGGAGAACGTCTTGCGCAGGGGAATTTTGTGGAAGAACTTTATAAAGCTGCTGTAGAGGAGAAGGTTTTAATTTGCAGAATTGCTTTAGATACTTTCCTTGAATTTCTGGCAAGGGAAGCGAACAACTTAACATTAAAATTGAAAGCTACCGGAGGATTACTGATTGCCGGAGATATTCCTCAGATGATTGCAGAATATATTGATAAGGCGAAATTCTATGAGAAATTCAAGATCAGTGATAAAATGGAGGAAATGCTTAAAAATACTCCCATCTATCTGGTCAAGCAAAATCACACTGCATTAAATGGTATAGCACTTTATACGGCTTACTATCAGGTATAAAAGAAAGCTCCGAAGAAATTCGGAGTTTTTTTATGAGATGATATTATTCATGAAAATAATAAATTTTCTTGATATACATCAATGAAATCTATTGAGTAAGATACCTACCTTTGTATCGTTAAATAAGTAAACAACTCTATTCAATGAAAAAAATATTTTTATTAGCAGTTTTAGCTGGTGGTCTGGCTTTCGGACAGTCGAAAAAAGTAGTAGCATCTGATGTACACTGGTGGGGATATAAAGTAGCAAAATCTGAGGCCAGCTCTCACGACGGTACTGTAAAAGTAAAGTCCGGAGATATGGTAATGAAAGGAAACCAATTGGTGGGCGGAAGCTTCGTATTGGATATGACTTCAATTAACTCTACTGACCTTACAGGAGAATATCAGCAGAAATTAAACGGACACCTTAAAAATGGTGACTTCTTTGAAGTTGAAAAATTCCCAACAGCAACCTTCAAAATTACAGGAGTAAAGAAAAACAATGATAAAATCTACAATTCTCTTGTAACAGGAAACCTTACTGTAAAAGGAAAAACCAGCCCAATCTCTTTCCCTGCGAAGATTTCTTACAGCAAGGGAGTAGTAAGTTTGGTATCCAATAAATTCTCTTTCAACAGACAGAAATTTGACGTAGCTTACAAGTCTACTATGCAGGATGTTTTTGTGAAAGATGATATTGATATGCTTGTAAAGGTAACTGCTCAATAAATTAATCAAAAAAAGATTGTTAAAAGTGTAGAATTTCTACACTTTTTTTTATTTTTGTTGAATTGTAAATAAAAAAGAATGAAAAGATTACTATTGTTTGCTATGGTGTGCGCAAGCATGTCGTTTGTTTCTGCCCAGAAGAAATTTGATAAAGTTTCAAAAGTGACTTCATCAGAGATCAGATGGTGGGGGTATAAAGTGGTGAAAACCGAAGAAACTTCCCACTCGGGAACAGTAAAACTGAAAAGCGGAAAATTCAACTTTGACCATACGGTTCTGGTAGATGGAGAGTTTGTAATAGATATGAGAAGTCTGATGGCGGGCGATGTGTCTGATGAAGATCAGATCAAGCTTACTAATGATCTGAAAAGCTCAAACTTCTTTGAAGTGAAGAAATTTCCTGTTGCAAAATTCCATTTGACTAAAATTATTCCTTTAGCAAACAGTGAATACAATTCTACAGTGTACGGTGACCTTACCCTTAAAGGAGTGAGAAAAACAATTTCTTTCCCTGCCAATGTATACGTTACTCAGTTCACAACTTCTATTGAGTCTGCAAAGTTTTCTCTGAACAGAAGAGACTTTAAAGTATTCTATCAGTCTTCATTGAAAGATTATTTCATTAAGAACGAAATGGACATCCAATTCAAAGTTACTACAGAAATGCTGGATAACGAGAACAGAGTTCCGAAAAAGAAAAAATAAGATATATTTATTAATACAGAAGAGCAGTTCGTAAGGACTGCTTTTTTATTTTCCTTATTTAAAGATCTGATCCCGTACTTCTCTTGTTTATGTATTTTTTATAAATTAGTGGTATGAAAATTTATATCGTAAGCGGTCTGGGAGCAGACTTCAAGGTCCTTGAAAGAATAGAGTTTCCCAAACACTGTGAATTGATTTTTATAGACTGGCTTATTCCTGAAAAAAATGAGCCTTTCGATGCTTATGTTAAAAGAATGGCAGAAAAAATAGATGATTCCGAGCCTTTTTGTTTATTGGGGTATTCTTTCGGAGGAATTATTGTGCAGGAGATCAATCAACTGAAACCTGCAGAAAAAGTGGTGATCCTGGGAAGTATAAAATCCGACAGGGAAAAATCCAGATTCATCAGGACAGGTGAAGTTACCAAAATCCCAAGAATTCTTCCTGTAAGCTTGTTCAACGACAAAGCAGCCAATGTATATGCCGTTGTCCGAAAGCTTTTTGATCCTAAAAATCCGAAACTCCTTCAATATTTTAAAGTAAGAGATCCTTATTACCTGAAATGGTCCGTAGAAAAGGTTTCCGAATGGAAATTTGAGGAGAACCCCAATGTCATTCAGATATTAGGTGATAAAGACATTGTTTTCCCCATCCGCTATTCCAATCCGAATTATGTGGTGAAAGGAGGGACACATCTTTTTCCGGCCACTAAATCTAAAGAAGTATCCAAAATACTGAAAGAAATATTTTCTGAAAAAATAGAAAAAAATGTTAATTGAATATTTTTTTAAAGGGTGTTTGATCTAAAAATATGATTTTTATAGAATTTATATTTAAATTTGATAGGGTTAAATGTAAATTGTATGAAAATAGGATTAAAATGGATCGTCTCATTCTGTGTTATTGCAATCGTTGCCATAGGCGGCTTGTTCTGGAATCCGGCTGCGGATATTCCTGATACAGGAGAATTTTTAAGTGAAGATAAAATTGTAGGCGCTGATGTTGCCTGGATTCTGGCGGCAGCGGGTCTTGTCCTGTTGATGACTCCTGGTCTTTCCTTTTTTTACGGAGGAATGGTCGGGAGGAAAAATGTAATTTCTACCATGCTGCAGAGCTTTATTGCTTTAGGCGTTATCTCTATGGTTTGGGTAGTTGTGGGATTTTCTTTATCTTTTGGTGAATCTATAGGGATTACAATTGCCGGAAAGCATTACGGAATCATTGGAAATCCGCTTAGTTACCCCTTTTTTAGCGGAGTAGGAAATCTTCCTCATAAACTGATGGCTCCCACAATTCCTTTTATTCTTTTTGCTCTGTTTCAAATGAAATTTGCGGTTATCACTCCGGCTATTATTACCGGATCTTTTGCGGAAAGAGTTCGTTTTATATCTTATTTATTATTCATTGTTCTTTTCAGCCTGTTTATTTATACACCGCTTTGTCATATGGTATGGCATCCTGATGGTCTTTTAAACAAATATTTTGGTGTGAAAGACTTTGCAGGGGGAACGGTGGTGCATATGAGTGCCGGTTTTGCTGCGCTTGCCGGAGCTTTGGTGGTAGGAAACCGGAAAAACCCTCACCATGAGCCTTCCAATATTCCGTATGTGCTTCTGGGAACAGGAATGCTGTGGTTCGGATGGTTTGGATTTAATGCAGGATCTGCTTTGAGTGCTTCTGCTTCTGCAGCTACAGCTTTTGGGACAACCACCATAGCGTCTGCTTCCGCGATGATGACCTGGATCTTTTTTGACAGGATCAACGGGAGGAGTGTTTCCGCTTTGGGAGCCTGTATCGGAGCTGTAGTGGGACTTGTTGCTATTACTCCGGGATGTGGTTTTGTAAGCATTCAGGAAAGCCTTTTTATCGGGTTTATCACAGCGATCGTTTCCAACCTGATGGTGAACTGGAAGGTTTTAAAAAAAGTAGATGATACGCTTGATGTTTTTGCCTGCCATGGAGTAGGAGGGATTATGGGAATGATTCTTACCGCCATTTTTGCACATGGTGAAAAAGCTAGTCTGCTTCATGGCGGAGTTGATGTTTTTCTTCATCATATGGCAGCCCTTGTTTTGGTATCTGTTTTTACTTTTTTAGGTTCATTAATTTTATATAAACTTACAGATTCAATGATCACATTAAGAGTTTCCGAAGAGTCCGAAAATAAAGGGCTTGATCTTTCTCAGCATGAGGAATGTCTGCAATAGCTTTTATATTCCGGTCAGATATTGATTTCAATAAGAATTTGAAGATTGATTTTGGGATTTATCATGTATCTTTGTTTTTGAGGAAAATGACGAATCATTTATGGAATCAATATCGGTTTTTGAAATTATTAAAGTAGGAATAGGCCCGTCCAGTTCGCATACAATGGGACCTTGGAATGCAGCAGCTGCATTTATCAGGATTATAAAAAGAGAAAGATCAATAGAAGAAGTTAAAGAGGTTTTTCTTGAATTTTTTGGCTCACTCGCAAAAACGGGGATTGGGCACGGAACTGATATTGCAGGAATGCTTGGGTTGAATGGGGAAGATTTTAAAACCATCAATACTTCAAAAATTGATGAAAAGATAGATTACATCAAGAGTACTCAAACCATTAATCTTGGTGGTGAGAAGATAATTCCGTTTATCTACGGGCATCATTTGATTTTAAACATGAAAAAGAGCCTTGATTTTCATCCGAACGGAATGATCTTCAGAGCTGTTTTCGAAGACGGAACTGAACTTGTGCAGGATTTTTATTCTGTAGGAGGCGGTTTCATTGCCAGCCAGGAAAAAAACTCTATTCAGAAGCAGTGTGTACGTACGCTGTATCCTTGTCATAAAGCTTCAGATATTGCAAAATACTGTGAAAAGCTGGGATTTGATAAAATGTCAGATTTGATTTTCATGAATGAAGAAAGCTGGAGAAGTCAGGAGGAAACGAGGCAGGAAGCGCTTTATATCTGGCAGCAGATCAAAGAATGTATTTACAAAGGCGTCAATAAGGAAGGAATCCTTCCGGGCGGACTGAATGTTTCCCGAAGAGCAGCAGGAATCAACAGAAAACTGCTGGGAGACAAAATTTATAAAAATAAAGATGAGTGGTTCCAGCAGGTGGTAGATGCTGAAGAGAACTTTACCAATATCAACAAATGGATTGCCTGTTTTGCACTGGCAGTGAACGAAGAGAATGCAAGTTTCGGAAGGATTATTACCGCACCTACGAATGGCGCGAGTGGCGTTATTCCGGCGGTATTGATGTACTCTCAGGCATTTACACCATTTACGAGTGAGGAGGATATTATAAGATTTCTGCTTGTGGCAGGAGAAATCGGTACCTTATTCAAGAAAAATGCAACCATTTCTGCAGCCATGGGTGGATGTCAGGCGGAAATCGGAGTATCTTCTGCAATGGCAGCAGCCGGACTTACAGAAATCTTAGGAGGAAGTGTAGGGCAGGTATTGATGGCAGCAGAAATTGCCATGGAGCATCACCTTGGATTAACCTGCGATCCAATTAAAGGGCTGGTACAGATTCCATGTATTGAAAGAAATACGATGGGAGCGATGAAAGCCATTACGGCAGCCAATATTGCACTGGAAAGTGATCCTGCCAAAGCAAAAGTAACATTGGATGAGGTGATTCTGACGATGTGGGAAACCGCTCAGTCTATGAGTGACCGTTTTAAAGAAACTTCCGAAGGCGGACTGGCCATTGCCGTTAACGTTCCTGAGTGTTAATAGAAACAACATTGTTTTAAAAATAAAACCCTTAGTCAGTAATGTCTAAGGGTTTCTTAATAAAATAAAATAAAATAAAAGTAAAAGCCGTTGGGCCTTTAGTATCGTATGGAATTGTTTACCTTAAAATTCCTCTGATTCTGTTGGCGTTGGAGATCAGCTCTTCAAGGTATTTATAATTCTCTTTTTCCAGAGCAGATTTGAATTTTCTGAGCTGAGTGATATGTTCGTTCAAAACATCCAGTACATTTTCTTTGTTCTGTTTAAAAATGGGAACCCACATTTCCGGATGCGACTTGGCAAGACGAACAGTACTTGAAAAACCGGAACTGGCAAGCTGGAAAATCGTTTCTTCTTCACGTTCTTTTTCCAATACGGTATTGGCAAGGGCGTAAGATGTAATATGGGAGATATGGGAAATATAAGCGGTATGAACATCATGATCTTCTGCATTCATATAAATCATGTGCATATCCAGAGCATTGACTACTTTTTCAACGGTAGCCAGAGCATCGTCAGCCGATTCTTCTTTGTTGCATATCACGCCTGCTTTTCCGGAGAAACTTTCTGCAATGGCAGATTTTGGACCATTGTTTTCTGTTCCCCACATTGGGTGAAACGCTACAAATCTTGACCGTTTCGGATGGTTTTTTACTGCATGTACAATGCCTGCTTTGGTGGAACCTGCATCCATTACAGTCTGTTGATCAGATACAAGATCCAGAACAGATGGTAACAGTTTTCTGGCAGCATCTACAGGAATAGCAAGAATAATCAGATCAGAATTTTTAATTCCATGCTCAAGATCTACTCCCGCATCAATGATTTTAAGATCTAATGCGTCACTGATATGCTGTGTATTGTTATCGATTCCGTAGATGAAGCTGGCGATGTTTTTCTCTCTTAATTTCAAGGCCATCGAACCTCCGATTAATCCCACTCCAATAATACTTATTTTCATCTTTCTCTATTTTTTTAAATAAAAAAACCTCGTCCCTAGGACGAGGTTTTAAATTATATTCATAAGAATCCCTATCCCAGAGCTGAGGTAAAAATTCTATAATAATATGTTCCGTTGTTAAAAATCACAGAGCAAAGGTATAAATATTTTTTTTAATGAGACGAAATTTTCTTTTCTAAATTATCTGGAGCTGGGATGAATTGTTTTTTTGAAGGTAGGAGTAGGCCAACTACTTATTTTTTATTAATTGAGTTTTGAAATTTTTTGACAAGGTCAGTTTCAAATGTTAAAATATCTTCTGGAATTTTTGAAGTTTCTATTTCTCCTATTTGTTTCCATTTTCTATCTTCATATAAATAAAATGTTGTTTTTGCATTTTGTTTTGGTTCAAATTCTCCATCTTCCCCTCCAGTATAAGTAATGAATTTATTAGGTAGATATGAGGCAACTACATAATAATCATTTTCTTTAATAAGATTTTTTATCGCTTTTGAATTTTGGGCATCATTTTCAGGGTTAGTAGATTTTGAATAATAACCTTTAGAATTATTAGGATTCCAAAAATATTGAGTTTCATCCTTTTTTCCAATAAAATCTAAGCTGAAAACACCTATTTTTTTATCTGAATAGGTATATGTTGGATAAGGATTGGAGGCGTCTGGAATGAAAAAACCAGTTTCTTGGTATTTAGTATCCAGAAAATTGATGGAAGAGTGGTTTTCAATATTTATGGGAGAAACAGTTTTCTCTTTTTGACCTTTACAGCCGAAAAAAGTAATATGAGAACTAATAAAGTTAAAATGTTTTTCATCAATGTGCTTTTATTTATAAGTTTTTTATTCAATTTCATTTCCGTATAATGAAAGTTTATTGAAAAAATCACTGTTCAAATTCTCTATATATATGTTTTGAAGTTCTGAAGCCCAACCTGATGATTCTTCTTTTTTGCCATCAAAGGATAACGTAGAATAAAACTTACCTGTACTAAAATTAAATGATTTTGAATAATTCTTTTGAGCTTTTGTATAACTTAGATCATACCCAATAACTTGTATTTTTTTGTTTTTAGGATCAAACCTAAATTTTATTTTTTCAATCAGATTCTTTCTTTCTCCGGAAATATTTGGTTTTGTAATTTGATCGGCATAATCTACTCGAATGGTAATGACTTTGTTATTAATAATTGGATCACTTAAATAATAATCAGCTTCAGTATTGTTATATAGAATGCTATTGTTTAATATAGGAATTTCAACCGTTTTGTTCAATGAAGATAAGTGGATGGATAATACAAAACTTGATAGTTCTGTATTTTGTTTTGCTTTAATTACAGCTTTATCTTTAGTATGATCATCATCAAAATATGGTGTTTCATATTGTGATTCATTGGTGTCTATAGCCTTCAAGTTATTCTCTTTACAGCTTAAAAAGAAAGATATGAGAGGTAATAAAGTTAAAACGGATTTCATCATTTGATTAAGTTATTTATTCAGATCTAATCCTGCTTTTATGAACATATCCTTTTTTACCTTCTTTAGAAACCACTAACCACCAATCTCCGTTTTGGTCTAAAACTTCAACTTCTTCACCTGTGTTGATTTTTTCCAGGATTTGGGAAGAAGAGCTTTTCTCCTTCCTTAGATTGGTAAAACCATCACTATCTTGAATGTATAAGGTTGTTTTATTTTGACTTTTTTCTACTCTACATTTTTTCGCTCTTACATTTTCTTCAGGAATGGGTATTATTTTATCAGTCCATCCGGATTTCTGGATATCAATATTTTGGGGAACATCGCAAATATATTTTACTGCATCCTGAGAAATATCTGACATTGTTTTATAGATAATATTTTTAAGAAGCCAGGTGTTATTATCCAGGATAATATTATATTCTTTTTCATAATATCCGCGGTCAGGGAAGGATGTTTTTATAGTGAACCCTTTAATTCCGGATATTGGAAGGATATCATTGATAACATTACCTCCATCCTCAGAGAAGTTTCTTGTTTCCAGTGCTAATGTATATTTACCTTGCTTATCCCCCAAAAAAATAAATAAATTTTCTCCTTGATAAGGTTTGTTACTTACAATTTTGTCAGAGATGCCATCCTTGTTGACGTCAAAGGTTTTTATGAAATAATCTTCATTATTGATGTAGGTTTCGAATGAGCTTCTTTTAGTTTCAGCTGATGGCTGTCGGAGTTTTACAATACCTTTGTTTTTATGTTGAGAAAAGCAGGTGAAACCGAGTGTTAAAGCAATAAACAGGAATATATTTTTCATAAAGTTTAATTTAACTGTAACTTTGAAGGTTTTGAAATCAGTAAGCTTAATTTCTTTAAACTGACTTATTTTATAAGATCAATTATTTTATTATTAATCATTTTATTATAATCTCCTTCAAAAAGTCCATTTTTATACTTTTTGTAATATTCTATTTTTGATATTGAAAATTCAAAGTAGGATTTCTCTTCCTTCTCATAATATTTTCCATCTAAATAATTAGGATAATTTTGGTAATCATTATCATTTTTAATAATGTACTTACTTGGTATTTCAACAAGAATGTTATTTCCTGTTTCATAGATTTTTAATATATCAGAATAATTAATATTAGATTCTTCATAATCTGGTTTCCAATACAATACCCTTTGTCCCAACGGGTATAAAACTTTATTTTTATACAAATATAATTTCCACCCAAAATGGTTTTCACCATTTATAGGAAAGAAGATGATATAGTTTTTAGAGGTATTTGAAAAATATACAATAGGAGAAGAGGTTTCCAGATCTTCATTATTGATTTTCCTAATTATAGCCTTCTCTATGTCATTAAAAACAAAAGTTATAAGTTCATATCTGTTTTGATCACTTCCTTCAATAAGGGTATTTGAGACAGTGAAGTTTTTACAGTTTAATGTATAATTTGCTGTTTCTGTACTTTCTTCGTAACAATTGATTTTAGTTAATTGAAGTAGGTTTTTAGTGTTATTCGACTTGCTTGAAACTTCAGATGTTGATGTTTCTCTTGGCTTGTCTGAACATGCAACAAGTATAAGTACAAATAGCATTAAAAAGGGTTTCATCATTTAATTAAGTTATTTATTCAGATTTCATCCTGCTTTTGTGAACATATCCTTTTTTACCTTCTTTAGAAACCACTAACCACCAATCTCCGTTTTGATCTAAAACTTCAACTTGTTCACCTGTGTTGATTTTTTGCAGGATTTGGGAAGAAGAGTTTTTCTCCTTTCTTAGGTTGGTAAAACCATCACTATCCTGAATGATAAAATTGGTATTGCTTTCTTTTTGGTAAATGTATTTCACATAGTCTTTTAAAGTAGGTAAATCATAAAATTTATTTTTTTCCAGATTTGATTTATATGTTGGATTTTTATTTAAATAGCTTTCAATATCACCTTGTATTCCAACTCTTAATTCTCTCTCAAATAAATAAGATATTGTTTTTTCAGGTTCAAAATATTCTTTGGGAGATGATGATATTTTACTTATAATATCACCTATTCTTAAATAACCATCACCTTCTTTAGCATAAGAAAAGTCTTCAACTTTACCTTTATAAATAATAGTTTCTATGTCGTCAAATATTTGTTTTTTCAATTTTTTATACCCGCCAGAATCTATAAAAATTAACTGCTCCATATCGGAAAGACTATTAAAATCGAATTTTTTAAATACTGATTCTACAAGCTTTTTATCCTTATTGTATCCATAGTAAACAACTAAATCGTATAAAAGATTTGAATTGTTTGTTTGCAGCCAAACATAAGATACGGGAGTATTATAAAATATATAAGAATTAAAATGATACAACAAGTCAGGATTTATAAACTCTGGTTCGGCAGCACCAGCGTCCTGAATGAAAATAAATTTATTTTCTTTAATAGCTACCTCTGGAAACATTGCCGGACGTAAAGCAATTATGGAATTTTTATAATCTTTCAAATTGAAAGAAAATACATCCAAAATTTTTTGATTAAAGGTATTTTCATCAGGAAATTGAAATTTTCTTTGCTCTAATACTTTTTTTGCTTTATTGATAAATTCAGGAGACAGGTCATCATAGTTTGATTTTGTGCCGTCTCCTTCATCTGTAATATTATAGGGTGCTGTTTTTAAAGAGTTCATATCTTTTTTTGTTTCTTTAATTTTTTGTGATTTATTTTCTTGCCCATTACATGATATGAAAAGAGACAAGCCTGCTAAGAGGTAAGCTGTAATATTTTTCATTTTCTTTTTTTTAAATTCCTGTCCATTTTTTAGTTCCAAAGCTGGAGTTGCTCCATGTAGATTCTTTCACCTTTCTTTCCTTAACAATAAAACGGACAGGTTTCTTATCATTTAATGGCAAGTCTGGTAAGTTGTCAATTAATTTTTGAACAGGACTTGTATCATTTCCTGAATTAAACGTAAAACATCCAACAGAAAAACGTGGAGTATAATGGTGTAAAGCTACTCCTCCTCGTGTACCATCAGGTCCGTCAATACCATTTTCAGCAGCAGCTGATTTGCTTTCAGAATCAATTACATATATTTTATATTTTTGTCCGGAAACACCTGGTACAAGATAGTATTCTCCTGGTGGAATTTCATTATAGGTTCCAAATCTCTTATCTGAATGTTTTAAAATTTTTCCTTTACTGGTAGAAGTCTGATGTGTATCTCTACTTAAATAAGTTACATAGTCTGCCTCAGGTAATTTATTGTTTTTTTCTAAATTATAATATGTGTTTAAACTCATATTTTTGTAGACGCTTGTTTTATACATTTTCCATGAAAACTCTGTAGGTTTAAAAGCATCATTTTCTATTTTTGTATCTGTACCAGAAACAACAACAACAGTTCCATCTTCCTTACCATTATTTACTTTTCCTTTAGGTTTGCATTTATCTACTTGCAGTATTTCTACAGCTTTTTTGAAGAATCTTTTTCGTTCATCTAAACCCACTAAAGCGGGATTGACAAGTGAGGTGACATTTGTTACCGCCTCATCACTTATTTCTGTGGCCTTACCACTGATATTACCTCGTTTCCAAAATGCTAGTGCAGATAGCATGGAGTCCTCAGAGGAATTCACTAATTTATATGGATTATCATTATCTACCCAAGTAACATTTTTTTCAAATATATTTTTTGCAGTTTTCTGTATATTTAAATAATTATCCCTCCAAGTAATTTGTTTGAATCCTTTTCCACTATATCGCCAACCATCATCTTTATCAGTATTATTTTTACCATTTGGATGAGTTTTTCCATAAATTGCATTTGCTACAGTTTTCCAATTTTTAGAATCCAAAGATAAATCTGAAAGTCTTTTAGCTTCTGCACGTTGCTTTTCTAAACTACCAAACTGCTTAAAATAAGAAAAAAATAATTTTCTCATTCTTTCAGGGTCTCTGTACCTGAAAGCTTCTTGTAAATCATAAAATTTAGATTCCTGGCATAGTTGAGCGATAAAATGTGCTTTGGTAATACAAGTATTTATGTCAGCTTTTTTTCTATAACTATTTAGAAATGGTAATGCAGCTTTAATAAGTGAGTCATCTTTTATAAGACATGTTTCGCTACCATTTTTATTTTTTTTACTTACACATATTGATTTAATTTGTTCTAAGGTTATATCCTTCTCACAATTCGGACATTTTCCGTTTTCTGGTTTGGGATCTTGCGTTTTTTGCACCCCCGCCGCACTCTTCACCTTCTCCACCTGCATCAGACCTTCCGAATTTACCCCAAATTTCTGAGATTCTGCAGAAAGATCTTTGGAGATAATTTCGATGAAATAATTTTGTGTATCGGAATCCGGATCACCGATAGGAGAGTCTATTCCTTTTCCGAAAATGTCTTTGGTAATGATAAATCCTGAAGTATCACATACATCGGCAGGAATTTTAATATTTCCGCTTCTGTAGACTTCATCATTGGAAGTGGTATCATATTCCCAGATAACATATTGGATGTGTTTCCCTACCATATTTTTGGAGTGAATTCTTACCCTTACTTTATCACCTACCGCTACTTTGGAAAGCTCTTTTCCTGTATCATCTATGAAAACAGCTTCTATAATATTGCCTTTAGGATCCGGCTGTTTGGGACCACCTCCTTGTCCGGCCGGGAATTTTGGCGTGTGTTTCTCAGGTTGCGGCTTGGGTTTGGGCTGATTTTGAGGCTGCCCTTTATAATCAGGGTTGGCCACCTCTACATTCACCTGGCTGGCTCCCTGAATTTGCCCTGAATAAGTGGCCGTAACATAATACTCATGATTCGCTCCCTCATTTCTGTCACCTTTCATCAGAAACTGATTGGCCATCTGACGAAGGATTTTTTCATCAGACATCAGAGGTATTGACACTTCTGCAATTCCTTTTTCATTGACGCGAGCCTTATAGCTGCGGGTGTGACGGTTGTTTTTGTTAATACTGGCATCGTGCCCTTTTCCAGGCGCGTCATCTTCCCAAAGGTGAAACTCAATCTCTTTATTAAACATCGCAATACAATGAGCCTGCGCAATAAGAGTATCACGGTAGCTGGCTTTATTGACGTCTTTTGCTCCTCTGTTGAAGAGTACTACTTTATCAATCTTTGGAACTTTGTTGCTGGTAGGAATTAATATGCAGCTGCCAGCCAGTTCTCTGGGGGAGGGAAGACCAGGTAAAATACCTTTTTTAGTTTCATAGACTTTCATCTGAAACTCTATTCCCAGCGCAATTTCTCCAAAGTTGTACGTCACCTTTTCACCGGTCTTGGGCTTTCCGGTGATGTCTTTCCAGCTTCCGTTCTTTTGTTTCTTAAAAAGATACCATTCATAATCACCTTTAAGACCAAATGAAAGTCCTGAAGGTTTTATTTCGTAGGTATAGGTTGTTCCTACCAGAGGATTCTGATTCCCGATAATAGTTGCTGTCATGGCTTAGCTGTAATAAAGTTGGTCTGTACCTTTTATATCTTCCTTGAATTCATCAAAATCCACAACGGGATTATAAACCTGCTGTTCCTGCGTATTTGCTTTGGCAACCTGGCTTTTACCGATTTCGCTTTGCTGTCCGTGCTTGAGGATGGTGATTTTCCCGCCCGTGCTGCACATCAGTTCTGAGATTTCCGTAAGACAGCTTTTTCCCATCACTTTTACTTTTTCATACGTCTTCTGCCACTTTCCTGCAGGAGCATAAGCACACGGAAGATATCCTCCCGAACTTGGCTTGAGCTTGCATTGTCCAAACGGCTGTGCCGCAGGATCGAGCTGAAGATCATCCTCTGTTACGGCCAGATAATCAGCGTTTCCTTCTTCATCATTCCAGTAGTGTTTCTGGTGGCTGGTCACTTTAAATTTTGGAAATTTAAATCCCTGATTACATTGCACGGTTCCTTTCTGCACAATGAAATATTTTCCTTCATGAGGACTGGAACCACTATCTTCTTTTTGATCTTCCTTTTCTTCTTTATCACTTTTTTGTTTCGCTTTTCCGGATGACTGCTCTTGATTTTGTGGAGTTTCTTCCGTTGAATTTCCTTCATCAGAACCTACATTTTCTGTAGATTCCTCCTGAGAAGATGCTGTTATATTTTGAGGTTCTGTTTCCTCAGCCATGAGGTTTGGGTCTTCCGGAATCAAAATCGTTTTTCCCGGAACAGGTTCCTCCATGACATCTTCCGGCGGGCAGTGGAGATTATGGTAAGTTTTTAAAATGCCCTCATTTTTCAGCTTAAGCTGCCGGGCCAGAGAACTGAAAGTATCGCCTTTTTGTATGACATAATTTTTCATATTATCCTTGTGTTATATTGATGTGATGTTGGTGTATCAATACCTCTTCATGGCTGAGTAAAACCGAGGCTTTAGCCTGAAGAAGATTTTTATTTTTAGTGTGAGTGGTGTATTCTAATACAATATTTCCTGAAGCTGGTATTGCCGCTGATTCTTTGAGCCTAATCCCGCGCATGATCTCCTGTGGAGTGCATAGTTCAGTGATTTTTCCGTTTAAAATAGTCAAAACAGAGTTTTCTTCTTTATTTTTATGTTCAGGATTGATTTCACAAGCTACCGGAAATGAATTCTGTACAAAATAGAAACGTTCTGCCCACTTTACTTTTCTCTGAAACCAGTCTGTTTGGGGAAACAGAGTCTGAAACAGTAGTGTACTCTGAAATTGCTGTAATAAAAACGCTTCATTGCTGATGTTCCTTTCAAAAGAATCCATATAATTTTGAGCAACTTTGCCTATATAAAACTCTTCAAGATCTTTACGCTGTCTGGTAAAAGTGTCAGTTATTTTTTTATGATCTGCCAATCCTTTTATCCTGCCTTGTTCATTTAGGACAAATTCAAGCGGCATAATGCTTTTCATACAGGCTAGAGAAAGGCCGCTTATCTTATCATCTGGTTCATTTCCTCCGGATTTAAAGTCTCTCTGACTGTAGCTAAGGATATACAGACCTGTGTTTTTGTCTTTTCGGAGATTTACATCAATGGTATAATCGATGTTAACCGAAGATTCAAAAGACGTTTCAAAAGTCTCATTAATACTATAAGTTTGGGCCCAAAAGGAATCGGAGAACTGGCCGGGAAGACTGTTATTCCTTTCATTTTCCTTCTGTGATTCTGTTTTAAAATGAGTAGGGACAAAAATATTTTTAACGTCATTAAGGTTTTCAAACCAGACTTTATCCATTTTCGGGCAATGAGAATTATGAAACACCTTAAGCTCCTCATTGGTCATACCCAGCCGGGAAGCGATGGAGGTAAGCGTGTCTCCGTTTCGTACCTGATATTGTAAGAAATCAATTTCCATCCAAAGTGAATTATCAGATAAAGCTATTAAAAAACTCTATTTTAAATTAATTTTTGGGATTAAATTTTAAAAATTGTAGTAGAATTACGACACGAAACTGATGGTGTGAAGAAACCACCCCGAAAACCACCCCGTCAAAAATTCTTTGAATTTTCGTCACCCTTCCGGAGGATGAAAATTTTACGTCTTCAGTTGTGATACTGGTCAGGATTGGAGTTTTTGTTGATGCTTTTCTTGTTGGTTTAATGTGGCTGAATTTCTACGGAATGATAAACTGTATGGGTAAGACTATCACTCCAATTATGTCATTCCGTAGGAATCTAAGCTGCTATATTTTAAAACTTATGTACTTTTAAAACAGTTAGTTGTAACTTAAAGCAAGCCAAAAAAACTTTTGTGGTTTCATGATATACAGTACAACCAAAAGTTATTGTTAATTTTAAAGCTACAAAAAAGAAAATATGAAGAATAGATTCTTGCATGGATTTTTCATAATATGGATCAGTTTGAGTTCTGCATATGCTCAAAAGTCCGGTGATCAAGTGCCTGTTTTTTTCACCACTAAAGCACAGGATACTTTAAAGATTGGTGAAACATTGATCGACAAAGATACTACGGACAGCAAGAGTTTAAAAAACAGGATAAAACCTATCCAGGCTAATTTTAAAAGTATCAATTCCGTGACAAAATGGACTTCTGTTAAAAAGAAGGATATTGAAGGAGAATCTGCAGAAGGCGGGGAGGCCACATTTTATTACACAGATAAAGGGCTGGAAAAAGTTATAGCCAGACATTATGGAGAAATGGGACAAATGCTGATAGAATATTATCTTATGAACGGACAGCTTTCTTTTGTTTTCGGGAAAGAGTATAGGTATAACCGACCGCTTTTCTATGACACTAAAGCAATGAAAGAAAATAATGACACGGAAACCTTTGATTTGAAAAAATCAAAGGTAATAATGACCCGGAATTATTTTGAAAATGGAAATATCATTATGATCACCAATACTACAGGACGTGGATTTAATATCAGTGCGGATTATCCCGCTGAGCAGGAGGAAAAGATCAAAGAAGATTTTAAAAGGCTTCTGAAGCTTGTAAACCAGAGCAGCGTTATGATTGAGCAGCCTTGATGATATTCAGTCTTTCCTCAACCTCATTGATTCTTTTGAGCCAATAGTTAATTCCTTCCTGATTGGTCACTGTTTCTTTGGAAGCATTACGGTTGATGGCCCGTAGCTGTGAGCTGTTTTTTTGATAGTCCAGTTCGCGCTCTTTTTTATTTTCAGGCTCTATCCGGTATCTCCAGAATACCAGAGATTTCATATATTCTGAACGAACTTTTTCAAGATAATCAATTATAGCCATTTGGTCCTGGGGAATATATCCCGGACCAGAGCATCCACATGAATGAAAAGTGATTCCCACCATATACAAATCCCGGATGTGAGCCCATTGTTTGTCATCATTTTTGGCCGGTGATTTAAAGTCAAGTCCCATATTGGCCATCAGATTTCCACATTCCGGACATTTGGCTTCTACCGATGCTTTAGCATCCCGGTTTACATCTGTCAAGAGGCGGCGTTTGAATGTTTTCTGGCAGTTGAAACAGGCATAATGTCCTTTGTAAACCATCATGGCATATCGGCACATAGTATTATCTTATTCTTTGGTTATAAGTTATTTTGTATTTGTTTTTCCTCTTCATTATAATTGATTCCCATAAAGCTGCTTGCACTTCTTGGGTCGTAAACCGACCATATGTCTCCCCAGGGAAATTTGAAGGTACAGCTTGGGTAAGGATTTTTCTTTTTTTGGGTTGGAGGCTTATTCAGAATTTTAGACAGAAAAGTGTTGTTCCGGTGAAAAACCTTCATTTCTTTTTCTTCTGTCCATTCATTCCAATCTTTGGCATCACTGTTTTCCCATGTATTCATATGGATGGTGTCCAGCTGATCTTTAAAAAAGCACAGACTGAAAGATACCTGATATCCTTGTATTTCTACAGGCTTAAAATAATACCAAAAATATCCGGTTTTTACGTCCCACAGATCATGATACTTTTCTTTATAAAAATCAGACTGTTTCAGCTGGTCAAGACTCATTCCTTTATAAAGTGTGGTAGCAAAGGCTTCCAGCTCTATAACTCCATTTTCACTGTTAATCAGCATGTCCCAAAAAATTGAAGCCATAAATATACCCGTTTTTTCTTTACAGACAACGAATAATATTTACAGCTTCAGTAGAAATAGAAATATCGGTGTGTGTTATGTGTTATGGATTTGATATTATTAATGTGGATGGGATATCAGACAGCCAAAGACTTTTGGTGTCGATCAGATTTTTCCAGCTTTTACTGCTGATGAGCATCAGGTCCTGAGAATTCAGGAATTCTTTCTCAATTTTTTTCTCATTGTACAGGGTGATATGATTAGGAGCAACCTGTTCAATACTTCTGATCAGTTCTTTCACTTCAATATTATTTCGGATCTGTCCTGCAGCATCAAGGATGATAATCTGAGAATTATTGTTATTGATCAGTCTTTTAGCATATTCAAGAAGGTAGAAATCACTCAGATTAAAGATCGGAACAAACACTTTGTCTGCGGCCTTAAAATCTTTTTCCACCAGAACACCTACAGGAATATTGGTTTTATCGAGAATCTGAAGGGTAAAATCGTCAAAAGGAGAATTGTTGAAGATATTTCCTTTGCCTTTTACCGTATTCAGAAGCTTTTCAGGATTAATAATTTTAGTTGTAAAGCCTAATAATCTTCCTAATAAACTTCCTTCATACATTGATTTTCCAAGCATGATCAGCAGGAGATCATAATGGCCTTTATTGGTAATATTGGCAAGGTCACTTTCAATATCGGTAGATGCTTTAAAGAATGTTGTAACCTCCAGATTAAGGTCATGAGAGGTTTCAATCACATTCTGGAATTGGGATTCTTCATACTCATTGATGTCATAGGCATGCATTTCATCTACCGGAGCAATATTCATGGCAGTGATGCTCTTATTGCCATTCATTTTATGAGTAAAGTTGTGTGCAAGTTTCAACAAAGTGCTTCCGGATTCCGGTTTATCAAAAGAGAGAAGAACGCGGTACTTAGAATCGTTACTCTGCATAGATTCGTCCGGATCTTTTTTAGATTTAAAAATAAAATTGATGAAGTCCAGTGCAGGCCCTGTCATGAAGGTTGTAAAAAGTGCCATAATTACAAGCATTGCAAATATTTCGGGGCTTAAAACACCAAGGTCGTATCCGATATTCAGGACAATAAGTTCCATAAGGCCCCTTGTATTCATCAGAGCTCCTATCGTTAAGCTTTCTTTCCAGTTTATACCTACAAATCTGGCGGTGAGGGCACTTCCTGCAAATTTTCCGAGAACTGCGGTCATAATAATAAATCCGGCCGTCATCCACAGATGGCTGTCGTTAAGCAGGCCGATCTGCGTACGAAGTCCTGTAAATACAAAGAACAACGGAAGTAAAAGTACCAAAGCCACATCCTCTACCTTATCAATAAAAAGGGTGCGGAACTTTGTATTTTCCGGCATAATAGCTCCGGCCATAAAAGCTCCAAATAAGGCGTGGATACCAATTACCTCAGTGGCGTATGCAGACAGGATCAGGGTCAGGAAAAAGATAGCAACCATGGGCTTGCTGATCGTATTTTTTCCTGCCTGAAGGTCTCCGATTCTTTTCAGGAATGGTCTGACAATTTTGATCATTAAAAATACATAGGCAATGGCCATGATAATCACATAGATTGAACTTGTGAAAGAACCTGCTTTTACAATAGCAATTACGGCCGCAAGAATACACCATGCTGTAATATCATCGGCAGCAGCACAGGTAATAACAATTGTTCCCAGTTTGGTTTTCTGGAGATTTCTTTCCTGTACGATTCTCGCCAGTACCGGAAATGCTGTGATACTCATCGAAATGGCTATAAATAAAGCAAAAGACGTAAACTGAATACCATCCGGAGCAAATTCCTGATAAACAAAATAGGAAAGTCCTATTCCCAACGCAAAAGGAATAATGATACTGGCATGGCTGATTACTACAGCATCATGAGCTTTTTTTCTTAATACACTCAGATCCAGCTCCATTCCTACGATATACATAAAAAGAATAAGACCTATCTGACTCAGAAACTGCAGATTCCCCAATGATTCTTTTGGGAAAAGAAATGCTGAAAATTCTGGAAAATACATTCCTACAAGAGATGGTCCCAGCACTATACCTGCAATCATTTCTCCGATTACGGTAGGCTGTTTTATTTTCATACAAATCCATCCGAAAAGCCTTGCCGTCATAATAATGGTGACGATTTGGGCCAATAATAAAGCAAGCGGATGGTGAAGATTGGTTTTAAATGATTCCAGAAAATTTTCCCATGTTGAGCCGCTGCTGGTTTTAGCAACGATATTTTCTTTTACTTCCAATGTCTGTCCTTCGATGATGAAATAATACATCAGTGCAGAAAAAACGGCTATGGTTGTAATATAGAAAATTAGATTTTTGTATTTTCCCAAATTCATGATTCCAATATTTTATGCAAAGTTGATAAGAATATAGTTATGGTAAATACTCTTTTTTTTTAAATGTAATGAATGCTCTGAAAAATGTAATAAAAATCTAATGGAAAGCTGGTTTGATGTTTTGAGCTAAAGCCTGGCTTTCATCATATCAATGGGTTTTGAACAAAAGCAAACCGATTCTATATTGAAAAGAGAGTTGCAGTACAGGCTGGAAGTTATGTGGTGAAACCCGGAAATATTTGAAATAGTCCTATTTTCCAAACAGCTCCATCAGGGAATTTTTATAGGCATCTCCAATCTGAAGTTTCAGAAAAGTATGGTCTTCGGTAGGAATGGTCGTAATAATTTCGGTGGTGGAAAATACTTTAACAGAAGAACGTGCAATGATCTCTTTTTTGTTGACCTGTGCAAAATCTTTTGCAGGAAGCATTTCCAGAAGATTTTTAAAATTCAGGTTTTTTAAAACGATGGTAGTTCCGTCTATAAGCATAATATCTTTATCCCGGCTGTCGATTTCAGAGGTTTTGATATAAGAAATCTGCTCGGTGAATATGACGGTTTTCCCGATATTGGTATTCCACTCGATAAAAGTTTTTTTAGGGCTTTCTTTTACCAGTTCCTTAGCTTTCTCAAATGCCTGAACCAGCCGTTCTTTTTTGATGGGTTTTCGTACATAATCCACCACATTCAGATCAAAAGCTTCAGCTGCGTATTCTTTGTAAGCCGTTGTAAAAATGATTTTTTTGGAACCTGAAATGATCTCAGCTACCTGAAGGCCTGTCATTCCGGGCATTTCAATATCCAGAATACACAAGTTGCAGTCGAGGTTGTCTATTTCGTTCAGGAAAACTTTAGGATCATTGAATGCTTTTACCACTTCTACATTGTCAATTTGTTCGCATAGAAGCTTTAAATAACTGATGGCCAGTAATTCATCATCCAGAATAACGCATTTTATCATAGAACTCTCCTAAATTAATTTTTAATTCCGCCGTAAAGATTCCGTTTTTTGAGCTTCTTTCCAGCTGATAATAAGTACTGTAGATCATTTTGAGCCTCTGATCAAAAGACTGGCTTCCAAAACCGCTTTTTTCTTTTTCCAGAATGTTTTTCAGGGAAGCTTTATTACTGACTTTCATGGTGAAAATTCCACCTTCAAGTTCCATATAAATAGAAATAAAAGAATCCTGAGCCAGGAAATCTGTATGTTTGAAGGCATTTTCAATAAGATCCACAGAGATCAGCGGAGCAAATACCTTTTCTTCGTATAAAGCATCAGATTTATTGATCCTGGATTTGATCCTGAAATCAAAAAGGGGATTGATCTTGATTTTATTAATCTCAATAAGGCTTAAAGCAAAATTAAGCTCTTCTTTCGGACTTACATACTTATTGTTGCTTTCGTATAAAATATAGTCCAGCACATTCGCCAGCTTATCCAATGACATATAGGTCTGATAGGCATGAGACTGCACCGAATTGAGAATATTCTTAAACAAATGCGGATTCAGCTTTGTCCCGATATGTTCCAGACGAACTTCATTCAGACGCTGTTCAATAAGCTTATTGGCCTCTGACAATTTGGTATTTCTCTGTTTCAGCTTCTGATTCTGGCTGAAAAGATAAATGCTTATTGTCAGGAAAAGAAAAATGGCAAAAACTCCGATGAATATCAGATAGTCATGAATCATGTAGTAATTGCCGTCCATAGTTTGTTGTTATTGAAAACTATTTCAGTTTTTTAAGACCGTTAACCGTCACGGTTTCTTCACATTTTTCAAAAGTGATCTCGTAAGACGGATTTTTTTCAGGATAAGTGATAAGATAATCAGGACATGGTTTTTTCTGAGCATGGCTGCGGTCAAAGTCTACTTTTCCGTTCGTAATAATACTGTCTTTTATAAATTTCTCATCAATCTTGTAGGCTGCCATTGCATTTTTAGCCTCTTCAGAATATTTGAATTCTTTGGAAAGACTTTCAGCAATAACGCGGCTGTTCGGTAAATAACCGCTGCAGCTTGCCCCTTTTTTGTTTAAAATAAAAAATACGATCAAAAGCCCCGGAACGAAGCCTATTGCATAAAATTTCAGTTTCTTCATTAGAAAATTAAAAGATTGATATCGTGGTACGTAAGTCCGAAACGGTCGCAGATGATCTTTTTGGTATGTCTTCCTTTGTACATATATAAGCTCTGCTTCATTTCATTTTTGCGGATCAGCATGTTTTCAAAGCCGCCCTCCTCATCATAATTTAAAATATAGGAAAGGAAGAAATTCGAGATGGCTTTGGTGGTGGTTCTCGGCATTCTTGAAGTAAGGTTCGGAAGTCCGCAGTGGATGACACCGTGTTTGATGACATAAGGATCTTCCATGGTGGTAAGTTCTGAAGTCTCGATCACTTTACCGTTATCTATGGTAATATCGATGATGACACTGCCTTTTTTCATTTTCATGACCATATCTTCTGTAACGATAGGCGTCATGTTCAATCTTGGAAGTGCCCCGATCACTACATCAGCACGTCTTAAACTTTTGCTGAGTTCTTTGGGATCAATAATGGAAGTAGGTACACGGCTGTCAACGATAGTATGAAGCCTTCTCAGTTTTGATAAAGAGTTATCGAAAACTTTTACGCTGGCTCCAAGACCTATTGCGGCTTTCGTAGCAAATTCTCCTACAATACCAGCACCCAGAACAACTACTTCAGCAGGTCTTACTCCTGTAATACCTCCAAGCATTAAACCATTGGATAAGGCTAATAATTCGGAAGCGTATAAAATAGAAACAGTTCCTGCAATTTCCCCGACCAGTCTTACCAAAGCTAACTGCTTGTATTCATCCACGATAAATTCAAAGGCGATGGCATTTATTTTTTTCTCTGCAAGCTTTAAGAAATATTCCTTGTCTCTGAGATTGATCTGAAGTGCCGAAACCAGATAAGTATTAGGTTTCATGTACTCAATTTCATCTTCTGTAGGGGGATTTATCTTCAGGATAAGATCCTGTCCGAAAGCTTCCTTAGGATCATTAGTGATCTTCGCTCCTGATTCCGAATATTGTAAATCTGTAAAGAATGAACCTTCTCCGGCCCCCGCCTCAATAATGATCTCATGGCCGTGTTCTACCAACACCTGTACGGCGTCAGGAGTAATGCAGGTTCTCCTTTCGTTGAGACAGGTTTCTTTAGGAATTCCAATACTGAACTGTTTTCCCTTCTTTATAACCTCCAATTTTTCCTCTTTCGGCATTAATTCTTCTTCTGTGAAAGGAGTAAAAATATTTGTACTCATCCTTAAATTAAATTATGTCTTACAGATTGTTTTTTACACTCAATTAAGAAGCAAAGATACATAATATTTACTCGAATGAAATTTCTCTTTTTTCGCCCGTATTCACAATACTCATTGTGTGGTAGTTAAGACCATAAAGCTCCTCTTCATAGACTTCCGGCCATTCAATAATGCATAAAAAAGAATTGTCAAGGTACTCTTCAATCCCGATATCATAAACCTCTTCAATATTTTTTAAGCGGTAAAGATCAAAATGATAGACTTTCCCTTTTTCTGTATTGTATTCATTCACAATAGAATAAGTAGGAGAGTTTACTTCGTCTTTGCTGCCCATGTTTTTAAGCAGAAATTGCGTGAAGGTCGTTTTCCCGGCTCCAAGATTTCCCTTTAATAAAAAGATATTATGTTTTAATTGAGGAATGATGGTGTCAACAACTTCCTGCCAGTCTTCGATTGTATTGATAGTGAACTGCATATACTAATTTGTTTTGCAAAAATAGTGATTTATGAGTTTTTAATGAGTGGAAGAAGTTAGAAATTATAAATTGCAGGCTGGAAGCTGGAAGTTAGAGGCTGGAAGTTGAAAAAAGCAACTTTTACACTCCCACTCTTAAACCCTCAAACCCTCCGACTCTCAAACTTTGAAACTCTTCCAACTTATCCATAAAAATACTTAATTTTACAGCATGATTTCCAAACAGACCATTGATAAGATATTCTCCACGATCCGCGTTGAAGAGATTGTGGGTGAATACGTGCAGTTGAAAAGAGCAGGGTCTAACTATAAAGGACTCAGTCCGTTTCATGAAGAAAAGTCTCCAAGTTTTGTTGTTTCACCAAGCAAACAGATATGGAAGGACTTTTCAACCGGAAAAGGAGGTACAGCCATCTCTTTCCTTATGGAAATTGAGAACTTTACCTATCCTGAAGCCCTCCGCCACGCTGCGAAAAAGTACGGGATTGAAATTGAAGAAGACCAGCGTGAAATTTCTGAAGAAGCCAAAAATGCCCAGACTGAAAAAGATCTTTTGTATAAGATCCATGAAGTAGCGAATACTTATTTTCAGGAGATTCTTTGGGATGATCAGGAAGGCAGAAGCATAGGTCTTTCGTATTTCAAAGAAAGGGAATTGAGGGATGATATCATCAAAAAATTTCAGCTGGGATATTCTCCGGAAAAGAAAAACGCTTTTACGGCTTATGCTCTGGAAAAAGGATATAATAAAGACATTCTTGAAAAATCAGGACTTTCTATTTTTCCGGAAAATACACCTGCTGGCGTTGACCGTTTCAGAGAAAGGGTCATTTTCCCTATTCACAGTTTTTCTGGAAGGGTTTTAGGTTTTGGGGCAAGAATCCTGAAGAACAACATCAAAACAGCAAAATATCTCAATTCACCGGAAACGGAGATCTATCATAAATCCAATGTTCTTTATGGATTAAACCAGAGTAAACAGGCAATTTCAAGGAAGAATGCCTGTCTTTTGGTAGAAGGATATATGGATGTGATTTCCCTTCACATGTCCGGAATTGAAAACGTAGTGGCAAGTTCCGGAACGTCTCTGACTACAGAGCAGATCAAACTGATTAAAAGACTTACGGAAAACGTAACGATTCTTTTTGACGGTGATAATGCAGGTATCAAAGCCAGTTTCCGAAGTATTGACATGTTACTGACTGAGGGAATGAACATTCGTGTTCTGCTTTTCCCTGATGGAGATGACCCGGATTCCTTTGCCAGAAAACATCCGCAGGAGTATGTTGAAAAATACATTGAAAATGAAGCGATGGATTTCATCGACTTCAAGGCGGAAATTCTCTTAAGAGATATCGGAAATGATCCGATTAAAAAGGCTGAAGCGATCAGAGATATTGTAAAATCCGTATCTTTTGTACAGAATGCCCTGAAAAGAGAGGTTTACCTTAAAGAGGTTTCCAACAAATTCGGACTTTCGGAGCAAAGCTTGTTTAATGAGCTGGATGTTCAGAAGCAGATTACGCAAAATCAGACCCATCATGTTCAGCAACAGCAGAAGGAAAAAGCAGCTCCGAAGATGGAGATTGTTCCTTTGGATCAGGAAAAAGAAGATCCTTTTCTGTATGATGTACTGTTCATGGAAAACAAGCTGGTAGATCATATGCTGATGTTCGGAGATATCATTCTGAAAAGAAAAAACGAACAGAATGAAGAATATGAGATAACTGTTATTGAAGAAATCCTTCATCATTTCGAAGAAGAGCAGTATACATTTTTAGTCAGAGAAAATGAAATTATTATCAATCAGGTGAGGGAAGGGATTCAAAAAGATGAGCTCAGAAGTGGAAACTTTTTTGTATCTTTTATGGACGAAGAAATCACCACAAAGGTTGTAGATGCTCTGATCCCGCTGGACGAGCTTGAAAACTGGGCTTCCAGAAATATTTACCCTCCCAATTATGGTGATAAAGTGGCAGATCAGATCCAGGGAGATGTTCTGTTACATAAATACAGATATATTGATTATCTGATCAGGGAAACAGCTAAAGAACTTGATCAGTACAGCAGTACGGATGAAGTAAAGTATTATGAGCTGATCAAAAAAATCACTTTACTGAAGCAGGCTTCCATACGGTTGAGCAATATCATCGAATATTCACCTATCAAAGGAATTTATGTAGACAGAAAAAGATAATTTGAAGTCAGATTTTTTTGGCATCCTATGACAAAAAGTCCTATAAAATTTTAGGAATAAATATTGTAATTTAAACTTCGAGAATATTTTAAAAATAATACATAATAGAAATATGGACATTAAAAAGGAATTCAGAGATTTCTCTGTAAAACATTTAGGAAACAACGGTTTGGTTACCGATCAGTATATGGGAATGTATGGCCCAACGAATCTTACTCCGTACATCATGGAAGAGAGAAGATTAAACGTTGCTCAGATGGACGTTTTTTCCCGTTTGATGATGGACAGAATTATCTTCTTGGGAACAGGTATTGATGATCAGGTTGCAAACATCGTTACGGCTCAGCTTTTATTCTTAGAAAGTGCTGATCCATCAAAAGATATTCAGATCTATATCAACTCTCCTGGTGGTAGTGTATATGCAGGTCTAGGTATTTATGACACTATGCAGATCATTAAGCCGGATGTAGCGACTATCTGTACAGGTATGGCAGCTTCCATGGGAGCTGTATTACTGGTTGCCGGAGAAAAAGGAAAGCGTTCTGCGCTTAAACATTCCAGAGTAATGATTCACCAGCCTTCAGGAGGTGCACAGGGGGTCGCTTCTGATATGGAGATCAACTTGAGAGAGATGTTGAAACTGAAGCAGGAGCTTTATGAAATCATCGGCCATCACTCAGGACAAACGTATGAGTGGGTAGAAAAATCATCTGACAGAGATTACTGGATGACTTCTGAAGAAGCTAAAGGCTACGGAATGGTAGATGAGGTTTTACAAAGATCTACTGAGAAAAAATAATTGATGGTAATATCATAAGAAAACCGCACCCATCTGGTGCGGTTTTTTTGTTGAATCAATTATGGATTTTGAACTGTATTCTTGATTATTCAGAAGGAATCTGTAATCCAGGCCAAACTCCAACTGAAGATGTAAAAATTCCCATCCTTTGGAAAGGTTGCGAAAATTCAAAGAATTTTTGACGGGGTGATTTTCCCACATATCCTCATTAAAAAAGCGCCTTTTTAAAGGTACTTTTCTTTATTTCTTAACCATCTTATGTATCGTGGAACTATCATTGGTTTTAATCTCAACAAAATAAACACCTGAAGGTAAAGGCTGGATAGCAATCTTTAATTCTTGAGAAGTTATTACCTTTTGTCCTGTAGCTGAATAAATATTCACTTCTTTCAGTTTCTCAGCCGTTTCAATCTGAATGAAATCACTTGCCGGATTTGGATAAACACTGAATTTTTTCTTTGTAACGGAAGAAATTCCTAAAGTCAGCTGTGCCTCGGTGGGTGTAAATGGTCTTCTTTGCCCGAAACTTAATCCCAACCACTCATTATTGCCCAGTTGAATCTGAGAAAGATTGGCTTTCGTTTGCCAGCTTGATAGGTCTTTTCCTTTATACAATTTCCATCCGTCTGATCCGGAAGTATTTCCGGTAAAGGAATTTAATGATAGGGTAGTAATTTGATTATTCGCTGATGTAAAATTAAAATAGGAAGCCTGAACCTGGATCAATTGTAACGCCTGTTCAGCAGTGATGCTTCCGTTATATTTAATTCCAAAAACAAAAGAATTGGCATTCCCGTTAGCATTATCAGTTCCGAAATCAATAACTATTAGGCTTTTATTACTTCCGCTTCCCACCCAGTTTGTAACCTGAGACGGAGTAAACCATGCAGAACTGTAGGCTGGAACGGGAGGAGAGGGAGGAATGTCGTAATGATCAAGGCCGTATGTAACCCCATACCATTTTCCGTCCACCAAGGGAGTATAACCTACCCCATTGTTCCATGTCATGTTTGATGAGCTGGATCCAGACCATGTTATCCAGCTGTCATCAGTAGTGGAAGTGTGATGATTATAATTCAGAATAGAAAGATATCCTGTAGGAATGTCAACCTGCATTTTGGGTTCTGCTGCCACAATTGCATTGATAAGATCTTCCATCAACAGTCCATCGCCATCAAAACGGTATCCCCATGCATAAGAATTGGGTGTGTTGTTGTCATTAAAGTCCGCAATGAAATATGCTTTTTTAGATCCGGTTCCTACCCAAAATTTAATGTCGTTTTCTGTGAATTGGGCTGATAATACCTGCATGCAAAGCAGTAAGAAAAAAAGATAAATTTTCCTCATGATATAATTAATTTAAAGTTTTATTCCCGAAACTTATCTTCAGAGTAGAAACGGTTCGTTCTCTGAAGTCAGTATTCTAAGGCAGGTCTCCTGGCTCACATCTTACAGCTTCCTTCCCGGATTTTAAGATCCAGTGGATTTTTGTGCGGTAAGTTTAAACAGTTTACAGTTGCGGGTACAGCTCAAGATTTGAATATCATTCTCACTTGATTCCCTATTAATGAACATTGTTCAGCCTTAAAACGCTGCAAATATATCATATAAATCTGTGAGTCCGTTTTGTGAATTATTATTTTTCAGATATTCTTAAAAATTTGATTTTCATATTGATTGGTTATTTAACCGGATTATTGGATTTTTATTTCTAAATCTGTTGTTTTTCTGTTCATCTTCCAGCTATTTTATCTGTTCCATTGTTAAAAAACAATTATCATTATATTCAAGATCAGTTTACAATCAATTTATACTTTCGCAGCCATAAAAGTAAATATGAAAAAATTGCTATTGTCTGCCGTAGTGCTGGCAGTATTGGCTTCATGTAAAAATGATGACGATACCACAATGATTAATCAGGATATTAATTATTCCAAACTGCCTCAGGAATTTCCATTTACAAAACTGGCTACCATCAATGGAGTAGATGTGATAAACGGAGGATTTGGCTCCGGTGCAGCCGCTCACCCTACAAGAAAAGGTGAATTCTACGTCATTACGGATAGAGGCCCTAATACCGATTTCCAGAATGGTAAAAAGTTTCTTGCGCCTAATTTTACCCCAACCATTATGCACTTTAAAATCAATGCTGACGGAAATGTAGAGGTGATCAAATATATTAAACTTAAAAACCCATCCGGACAGCCTATTACAGGCCTTCCAAATCCTATCGGAATGGGAAGTACGGGGGAAATTGCTTATGATGCTTCCGGGAATGTGTTAGGAACAGATAAATATGGATTAGACAGTGAAAGTATTGTTGCCGCTGCTGATGGTACATTCTGGGTTTCTGATGAATATGGACCACATATTGTGCATTACAGTGCTGATGGAATGGAGATGGAAAGAATAAGCCCGATTGGGGTAGATACAGGACCAAGAAAATTACCTGCTGTTTTAGCAAAAAGAAGAGCTAACAGAGGAATGGAAGGACTTTGCATCACTCCGGATGGAAGAACGCTGGTAGGTACAATGCAATCGATGATGTTTGTTCCTAGTAAGGCATTGGCAACTAATACAACTTTAACGAGAATTGTCACTTTTGATATTATTACAGGGCAGACCAGGCAGTTTTTATACAAACAGGATGGTGGAGCTTCTGATTCGGTGTGTGATATTACAGCATTAAGTAATAATGAATTTCTGGTGATAGAAAGGGACGGAAATTTCGGTTCTCAGGGAGGAATTAAAAGAGTATACAGAATCAGCCTCAGCAACGCTTCCGATGTAAACGGAGCCGATATTAATGCAGTGGACGGAATGAAAATTAACGGAAAAGCTTTAGAACAGTGTTCATGGGATGAAATTACCAATGCCGGAATAAAAGCTGTTACCAAAACATTAGCCGTAGATCTGGTAGCAAAACTGGGCTATGAGCATGATAAATTCGAAGGAATTGTTTATTTGGGGAATAATAAACTGGCTGTTTTCAATGATGATGACTTTGGAGTAGTGGATGACGGAAGCGGAAATCCTAAAGCCAAAATTTTACCTAAAACAGGTAAGGTAGACAAAGGAACAATGTATGTAGTCGATATTCAATAATTAGATTTTTTAACGAAAAAGCGGCGGAATCGAAGATTCCGCCGCTTTTTATTGTATGGTGTTTTTAGCTAACCTTTGTCTTTTTAAAGAAAACTCTATACAATAAAAACGTTTGTATCAGAACATTTCCAATGAATATGAGCACCGCCTGATAAGTTGGAATAATGGCATAAAACGGCAATGATTTATTAAATAATACAGCTGGAAATAATGCCAGAACCTTGATCAGAGCCAATAGATAACTCAAAAAGTCAGGTTTTATGCCAATTAAAAACTGATCATAAACAAAGACATAAATAAAATCAAATAAAAGAAGTCCGAAGAATATTAAAATGAAATTTTTCATGTCTGTCCTAAAACTTCCTTTATTTTAGTTAAAAGCTTCGATGATCTTAGAGAAATCCTCTAATTTTAAGGCTGCTCCTCCGATAAGACCACCGTCGATATCAGGCTGAGAGAAAATTTCTTTAGCGTTATCTGGCTTTACAGAACCTCCGTAAAGGATTGAAACTTCGTCAGCAACTTCCTGCCCGTATTTTGCAGCAATAATTTTTCTGATATGAGCGTGGATTTCCTGAGCCTGCTCCGGACTTGCCGTTTCTCCCGTTCCGATAGCCCAAACCGGCTCGTAAGCAATCACAACTTTTTTGATCTCTTCAGCAGAAAGCGTAAAAAGAGCTACTTCAGTCTGATTTTTTACGACTTCAAGGTGTTGTCCTGCTTTTCTCTGCTCAAGAGTTTCTCCATTACAGTAAACAGGAATAAGACCTTTATCAAGCGCTAATTTGATTTTTCTGTTACAGTGAGAGTCTGTTTCTCCGTGGTATTGTCTTCTTTCAGAGTGCCCGATCAATGAACCTGTTGCATCAATAGATTCCAGCATATCTGCAGAAATTTCACCAGTATAGGCACCGCTTTCATGCTCGCTCATATCCTGAGAAAATACCCCGATTTCATCCTTTTCAAAAACATCTTTTGCCATCATCAAATACAATGCAGGTGGAGCAATCCAAACCTCACAGTTCGTAGCATTGTTGTTTTTATAGCTTAGTAACTGAATCATTAATTGTTGTGCATCAATTACATTTTTGTTCATTTTCCAGTTTCCTGCAACTATTTTTCTTCTCATAAGATTTAAATATAGATTTATTTTATTTTTTCGTAGTTGTTTACAATCCCCAAAGGTTTTTCAACAGTACGTAAAACGTATGTTCCTCTTCGGTTACTTTATTATCGGCTTTGATCAGCGACTTTGCAAATTGAACAAATTTTACACGTTCGTCTTCTGTAGAATCTTCATGGAAACATCTTGCATGGAATTCAAAATGATCTTTCCATTCTTCAGGCTGTAAAAGAGCTAAGGTGTCTAATTCGTTGTCAAGGTTCATTCTGAACGGAAATTCATCCGCCATGTATTGCTGTACCAGCATTCCTTCTTCAGGAGCAAATTCTCCGTCTACAGATGAAAGGATCATTAATAAGTGATAACCGGCTATTGATTTATTTGATTTTTGCATGAGTTGTTGTATGTTTAAGTTTAGTGTTTAAATTTGATAATTGATAATTGATAATTGATAATTGATAATTGATAATTGATCTACGATTGGCTCTCGTCAAAAAGATCATTTATAATTCATCACTCATCATTTATAATTAGTTAATGTAGTCTTTTGCAGGTTGTTTATCCACAATTTTTCCTTTTTCAAGAATCAATATAAATGGGTTGCTTCTCGCTATCGTTTTGATGGCGGTACCATCCATTAGTCCATTTTTGATGGTTTTAAAAGTATTAGGCTCTGTGGAAATTCCATAGATGAGAGTACCTTTCTGGGCATTTACTTTCGCTTCCACTTTCTGAAGCAGATCTGCAGGAACATCTTTTGGCTGGTATGAGAAAACCAGAATGGCTTTAGGAGCGTTAATGATTTCCTGGGTAACTTCCATTCCTGTAGGATCTTCAATCTTAAATTTTACAATTTCGGATTTATAACCTTCTTTGATCAGGACAGATTCATTCTTTCCATCCTCAATTTTCCAGGGAGATCCTTCTGCCCAGTATTCTGTTTTTTTGATATAATCATCCTGATTTACTTTTACAACAGCTCCTGTCTTCTGATTTTTCAGCGTGTAGAAAGTTTTATATTCTGAAGGATTTTTATCAATTTTTATTTTTTCACCTTTAATATCAGTACCGATTTTATAATCACGGAAATCAATGATCGGTTCATGCATAATTCCCTGTGCCATAACGTAAATCATACCTAGAGAAAATATGGTTAAAAGAATATATTTAAATGTGTTGGAAGGCTCTTTTTGAGTGATTCCATACTCATCCTTTTTACGGAAATCTTTTCTGTACAGAACAAAAAGAATAATCAATCCCACGAGCAGTACAACATCCTTCAGGAAACTCTGCCAGGGAGTGAATTTAATGGCATCTCCAAAACATCCACAGTCTGTTACCACATTGAAATAGGCTGAATAGAATGTAAGGAATCCAAAGAAAATACAAAGTGCAATTAATATGGACAAGGTAAATTTAAGCTTTAATTTAAGCAGCAGCATAAATCCTAAGAAAAGCTCCAGTACCACCACAATAATGGAAAACAGCAGGGCAAACTTTTCTAAAAATGGCATGTTGAAAACCGGAGGCGCAAAATATTCTTCCATCTTGAAAGAAAAACCTACCAGATCCACGGCTTTCACAAAGCCTGAAAGGATAAAAATAACAGCAATAATAAAGCGTAATAAACCTTTGAGCATATTAAATAGTTTTGGGTTCGAATTGATTTTCTTTTTCTGAGAACTTGATCAGACAGAAGACCGCATAATTCAGCATATCGAAATAGTTGGCATCAAGCCCTTCTGAAACGATTGTTTTTCCCTGATTATCTTCAATCTGTTTAGTTCTCAATACTTTCTGATAAATAAGATCCGTAATGGAAGAAATTCTCATATCCCTCCATGCTTCACCATAATCATGGTTTTTTCTTTCCATCAAAGCTTTCGCTTCATTGGCATATTGGTCATACAGACCTAAAATTTCTTCTTTATTTTCATTGAAATCATTGGAAAGACCTTTCTCCAGCTGAATAAGCCCAATGATAGAATAGTTCACAATGGCGATAAATTCATCTTCCTCACTCTCATCCACCATTTTTTTATCAGTCATCTGCAGCGTACGGATCCTGTTGACTTTGATATAAATCTGATCTGTAATGGAACTAGGCCTCAAAACCCTCCATGCCGCACCATAATCCTGTAATTTTTTACCGAAAAGATCACGACACTGACTGATAACTTTCTCGAACTGTACTGATGTTTTTAGCATAAATTTTCTTAATCTTCCAAATATACGAATTCGGTTTTAGATTTTTGAATTTGAAAAGCTGAGTTTGTGAGTAAGAGGGTTGGAGAGTAAGAGGGTTTTAGGATTAGAGAGGGCCCAACCTCCAACTTCTAGCCTTCAACCTGTAAATTCTAATTTCTTCTCATTAAAAACTTATAAATCACTAATTTTGCAATACAGAAATCATTCATTAATTATCAACTATCATTTATCTATCATCATCAAACTTATGCTCTCCAACCCTCTAACTCTCGAATCCTCAGACCCTAAAGTCTATTCAATCAATTGCAATGGCCGATTAGTACAGCTCGACACTCCAAAAATCATGGGAATCCTTAATCTGACACCGGATTCATTCTCTGATGGTGGAAAATTCAATAATGAAAAATCTGCGTTGAATCATGCCGAAAAGCTCTTGAAAGAAGGAGCTGAAATACTGGATATCGGACCTCAGTCTACACGTCCAAATGCCGAATTCTTAAACGCTGCCGAAGAAATAAACCGAATAGGAAATCTTATTTCTCTGATCAAAAAAGAATTTCCGGAAGCTCTGATTTCGCTTGATACTTTTTATGCGGAAACAGTAAGATTCGGATTTAATGAAGGAATAGATCTCATCAACGATATTTCTGGCGGTCAGTATGATGCAGAAATGTTTGATACAGCTGCTGAAACGAAGCTTCCTTACATCCTGATGCATATAAATCCTTCCTATGAAACCATGCACGATAAAATTAAATTCGAAGATATTACGCTGGAAGTGAACCAATATTTTTCCAAAAAAACAAAAGAGCTTTTAGAAAAAGGAGTGAATGACATCATTCTTGATCCCGGTTTTGGTTTCGGAAAAACAGTAGAAGACCAGATGAAAATGATCCACGAAGTGGAATATCTCGGATTTGGAAAATTCCCTATCTTAATAGGTATTTCCAGAAAATCATTTATCTATAAACCTTTGGGAAAATCACCTCTTGATATCAATGAGGAAACACAAACACTTCATATGAAGGTATTGGAGCAGGGAGCAAAAATTTTAAGAGTCCATGATGTAGCTTCAGCAAAGGAAACATTGACTCTTTTTTTACGAAAAAAATAAAAAGTTTGAAAAAAATTTGTGAGTAATTAAAAATTTTATACATTTGCAATATGGATTTTACGAATCAGAAAAATATTATTGTCATTTCTATTATCGCTGTTGTCATTAGCAACAGTAAGGAAACGGCATTTTAAATAGATTTTAATTTAAATTATATATAAAACCGTTTCAAATTATGAAACGGTTTTTTTTATTTTAATTTTTTATAGTACAAAAATATGTATCAGTTATTATCAGTAATTATTATCGTCATTATTATTCCCTTGCGTCTGTGAGAAGGAAAATGTATGACTGTACATATATTGAGCCCTCTCACAACGTGAGAGGGCTTTTTTATTTCCAATTATTAATTTTTTAAATCTCTATAACATGTATTACAACGACGACACGACGATCTATTTTGACGGAAAATTTATGAAAGCAAAAGATGCCGGAACAGATCTTTATGGACAATCACTTCACTATGGTTACTCTGTTTTTGAAGGAATCAAATCCTACAGCACAGATCAGGGAACCCAAATCTTCAAAGCAAAAGAACATTACGAAAGACTGAAAAGATCAGCAGAACTCATGCATATTCCCTTTGATTATTCTGCAGAGCAGCTTACAGAATTGACTTATGAACTTCTGGATCGAAATGGGTTTACAGATGCTTATATCCGTCCATTGGTTACGTGTTCTCCCAATATGTCACTTTCAAAAGGACAAAAATCTTACCTGTCTCTTCTTGCCTGGGAATGGAACAACGGCTATCTGGCAGATAAAATGAAAATTATGACTTCTCCTTTTCAACGTCCTAATCCTAAAGCCTTCAAGGTGGAGGCCAAAGTAGGAGGGCATTATGTAAATTCCATATTAGCCTGTCAGGATGCCAAAGACAAAGGCTATGATGAAGCGCTGGTTCTGGATGAAAACGGAAATGTTGCCGAGAGTTCAGGCGCTAACGTTTTCTACGAAAAAGACGGGGTTTTATATACTCCGGCCAAAGGAAGTATCCTCCCGGGAATTACAAGACAAACCGTGATGGAGATTTGTAATGAGCTTGATATTCCAGTAAAAGAAACCTTTTTTAAGCCGGAAGAAATGAGAGGTGCAGATGCAGGCTTTTTTTGTGGTACTGCAGCAGAAATTGTTGCCCTGGATTCGCTTGATGATGTTCCGTTTGCCAAAAATTGGGAAAATACGGCAAGCAGGAGAGTACAGCAGGCATATTTAAAATTGGTAAGAGTTCTGTCATTGTAGATTTTTAGGATTTAAATATTTGATTATTAGTTGATTGTGTGTGTTTTGTAAATGATTGAATATTGTATTTTTTAGAAAAACGGAAAATGAAAAGAGTATTACAAAATGTAGTTTTGGATCGAAATTTAGTAAAGAACTCCATTTTTAGGAGAAGAAAATAACAGGAAATGCATAATAAATATGTTAAATAAATATTCAAAAACATTCACGCAGAACAGTGAACAGCCCGCAGCCAAAGCTATGTTGTACGGGATAGGATTTACAGAAGAAGATATGCACAAGGCTCAGGTCGGAATCGCCAGTATGGGCTATGATGGAAACACCTGCAATATGCATTTGAATGATCTTGCTCAGGTTGTAAAAAAGGGAACATGGAATCATGGATTAGCCGGATTGATTTTTAACACCATCGGAGTAAGTGACGGAATGAGCAACGGAACAGATGGAATGCGCTATTCTCTTGTAAGCCGTGATGTAATTGCAGACAGTATCGAAGCCATCTGTGGAGCACAATACTACGACGGATTGATCGCATTGCCAGGCTGCGACAAAAATATGCCGGGAACCATCATTGCGATGGGAAGGCTGAACAGACCCTCAATCATGGTGTACGGAGGAACTATAGCTCCGGGATGCTATAAAGGAGAACAGCTTAATATTGTTTCTGCTTTTGAAGCGTTGGGGAAAAAGATTGCAGGAGAAATTACTGAAGAAGATTTTGATGGAGTTGTAAAGAATTCATGTCCGGGGGCAGGTGCATGTGGCGGAATGTATACAGCCAATACAATGGCTTCCGCTATTGAGGCTTTAGGAATGAGTCTTCCGTATTCTTCTTCCAACCCGGCTTTAAGTAAAGAAAAACAGGAAGAATGTCTTGAAGCAGGAAAATATCTGAAAGTATTATTGGAAAAAGACATTAAACCTTCGGATATCATGACCCGCAAAGCTTTTGAGAACGCTCTTCGTATGATTGTTATTCTTGGAGGAAGTACCAATGCGGTTTTACATTTTATAGCCATGGCAAAAAGTGTTGGAGTACCACTTACTCAGGATGATTTCCAGAAGATGAGTGATAAAACTCCGGTACTGGCGGACCTGAAGCCAAGCGGAAAATATCTGATGCAGGATCTGTATGAACACGGAGGAATACCATCAGTAATGAAATACCTTTTAAATCAGGGATTATTACACGGTGATTGCTTAACAGTAACCGGGAAAACAGTAGCCGAAAATTTAGAAAATGTTCCTGATCTTGATTTTAATACTCAAAAAATTATTAAACCATTATCAGAACCTGTAAAAGAGACAGGACACCTGAGAATATTATATGGAAATCTTGCTGAAAAGGGAAGTGTTGCAAAGATTACAGGGAAAGAGGGCGAACGCTTCGTAGGCAAAGCCCGTGTATTTGATGGTGAAAAAAATCTGATCAGAGGAATTCAGGATGGAACTGTACAGCATGGTGATGTCATCGTCATCCGTCATGAAGGTCCGAAAGGAGCTCCCGGAATGCCGGAAATGCTGAAACCTACCAGCGCGCTGATAGGAGCAGGACTGGGAAGCAGTGTTGCCTTGATTACAGACGGAAGATTTAGCGGAGGAACTCATGGTTTTGTAGTAGGACATATTACTCCGGAAGCTCATGAAGGAGGTCTGATCGCCTTTGTAAATAATGACGACCTGATTGAAATTGATGCCGTAAACAATACCATACAGCTCAAAGTTTCGGAAGAAGAAATAGAAAGAAGAAAGAAAGGATGGCAAAAGCCACCCCTTAAAGTACAGAAAGGATTGCTTTATAAATATGCATTAACAGTATCATCAGCGGCAGAAGGCTGTGTAACAGACGAAATCACTCAATAAAAAATATGGAAAACCTTAATACATCAACAGAAATACAACTTAGCGGAAGCCGTATCATTCTTGAAACATTTCTGCAGGAAGGGGTGAAAACCATTTTCGGATATCCGGGAGGTGCTATTATCCCTATTTATGATGCCCTTTACGACTATCAGGAAAATCTGAAACATATACTTGTACGCCATGAGCAGGCGGCTGTACATGCGGCGCAGGGTTTAGCCAGAGTCTCAGGAGAAGTTGGTGTTGTATTGGCAACCAGTGGACCCGGAGCAACTAATCTTGTAACAGGTTTGGCAGATGCTCTACTGGATAATACTCCTTTGGTCTGTATCACAGGACAGGTTTTTGAACACCTTCTCGGAACCGATGCCTTTCAGGAAATAGATGTAATCAACGTTACAAGTCCGGTTACCAAATGGAATTATCAGGTTACTGATGCCAATGAGCTTTCCGAAGTATTGGCAAAAGCATTTTACATTGCAAAATCGGGTCGTCCCGGTCCTGTATTGATTGATGTGACTAAAAATGCCCAGCTGCAGTCTGTTGCTTATAAAGGATATTCTCCATGTTATTCATTGAGGAGTTATAAACCGGATCCTGATCCATGTTTTAATAGTATCGAAAAAGCTGCAGAGCTTATCAATAATGGAGAAAAACCATTCATCATTGCAGGACAGGGGATTATGCTGGGGAAAGCAGAAAAAGAGTTTTTACAGTTTGCTGAAAAATCGGGAATTCCGGTAGCATGGACTGTTTTAGGAATGAGCGCTATCCCAACCAATCATCCGCAAGCTGTAGGAATGGTAGGCATGCATGGAAACTATGGACCGAATATATTAACCAACGAATGTGATGTTCTTATTGCTGTCGGGATGAGGTTCGATGACCGTGTTACCGGAAGACTGGATCAGTATGCAAAACAGGCAAAGATTATTCACTTTGATATTGATCATGCTGAGATTAATAAAAATGTAAAAGTGGATGTTCCGGTTCTTGGGAACTGCAAACATACTCTTCCTCTTCTTACGGAAAGGATTATAAAAAGAGAACATCATCACTGGCATAAAAGATTTAAAAAATGTAATGAAATTGAAACTATCAATCTGATTAATATAGAGCTGTACCCTGAAGAAGGTGAGATTACAATGGGGGAAGTTATCCGTCATCTGAATGAGATGACAGAAGGTGAAGCAATTATTGTAACAGATGTAGGACAGCACCAGATGACGACTTGCCGTTACTCTCATTTCAAACATTCCCGAACCAATGTAACAAGTGGAGGGCTGGGAACAATGGGATTCTGTCTTCCCGCTGCGATAGGAGCTTCCTATGCAGAGACCAATCGCCCTGTGATTGCAGTAATGGGTGATGGGGGAGCTCAGATGAATATTCAGGAACTGGGAACTATAATGCAGTACCAACCGGAAGTAAAGATTTTAATTCTTAATAATTGCTATCTGGGAATGGTAAGGCAGTGGCAGGAATTGTTTCACGAAGAAAGATATTCCTCAGTAGATATTCAGAGTCCGGATTTTGTTCAGGTAGCAAAGGGGTACAATATATCTGGAAAGAAAGTATCCGAGAGGAAAGAACTAAAATGGGCACTTCGTGAAATGCTTGATCATAAAGGATCTTTTCTGCTTGAAGTAATGACAGGAAAAGAACATAATGTATTTCCGATGATTCCCCAGGGAAAAAGTGTTTCGGAGATTGTATTAAATAATAAAATGTAAAAATAAAAAGATGAAAACAGATTATAAAGAATATACCATTACAGCGTATACAGAAGACTATTTAGGGTTGATCAGCCGCATCAATGCTATTTTTTCAAGAAGAAGAATTTCTATGGTGACCTTCAATGTAGGCCCTTCGGAAATTGAAAAGGTAAAAAAGTTTGTTATTGTAATCAGAGAAACAGAAGACTCTGTTCAGAAGATCAGCAGACAAATGGAAAAACAGGTAGATGTTCTTGAAGTACATTATCACAGAACTCCATATCTGACAGCAGTAGAACACGCAAGCTAAGCATAAAACTAAACATCATAATCAATAATCAATAAAATAAATAAAATGGCAAAATTAAATTTCGGAGGAGTAGAGGAAAATGTAGTAACAAGAGAAGAATTTCCATTGGAAAAAGCTCAGGAAGTATTAAAAAATGAAGTAGTAGCAGTAATCGGATATGGAGTACAGGGACCAGGACAGGCTTTGAATCAAAAAGATAACGGAATTAATGTCATTGTAGGGCAGAGAAAGAATTCTAAATCATGGGATAAAGCGGTAGCAGACGGATTTGTACCGGGAGAAACCTTATTTGAAATTGAAGAAGCATTGGAAAAAGGAACTGTTATCTGTTATCTTTTAAGTGATGCTGCACAGATTGAATACTGGCCAAAAGTAAAACAGCATCTTACCCCAGGAAAAGCATTATACTTTTCTCATGGCTTCGGAATAACGTTCAGCGAACGTACGGGAATTGTTCCTCCAGCTGATGTAGACGTATTTCTGGTAGCACCAAAAGGTTCAGGAACATCCTTGAGAAGAATGTTTTTGCAGAATAGAGGTCTGAACAGCAGTTTTGCCGTATATCAGGATGCTACCGGAAAAGCCAGAGAAAGGGTAACAGCATTGGGGATCGCAATCGGAAGCGGGTATCTTTTTGAAACCGACTTTAAAAAAGAAGTATACAGTGACCTTGCAGGAGAACGTGGAACACTGATGGGAGCTGTACAGGGAATATTTGCTGCCCAGTACGATGTATTGAGAAAAAACGGACACAGCCCTTCCGAAGCATTTAACGAAACCGTAGAAGAGCTCACTCAGTCATTAATGCCTTTAGTTGCAGAAAACGGAATGGACTGGATGTATGCCAATTGCAGCACAACAGCTCAGAGAGGAGCTTTAGACTGGTGGAAGCGTTTCAGAGATGCTACTTCACCTTTGTTTGAAGAACTGTATGACAATGTTGCGAAAGGAAACGAAGCACAACGTTCTATTGACAGTAACAGCAAACCGGATTATCGTGAAAAATTAGAAGCCGAACTTACTGAGTTGAGAGAAAGCGAAATGTGGAAAGCGGGTAAGACGGTACGAAGCCTGAGACCTGAAAACAATTAATTACTAAACAGATGATGAAAGAGGGAGTAAGTTCCTCCGTTTTAGAGAATGTCTATAAAGCGGAGGAACGATTAAGAAATGTAGTGGTAAAAACACCTTTGGCTGTCAATAATAATCTGTCAGCTATTTACAATGCGAATATTCGTTTTAAAAGAGAAGATCTTCAAAGGGTAAGATCCTATAAAATAAGAGGTGCCTATAATAAGATGGCAACCATGTCTGAAAAAGAACTTTCAAATGGAGTTGTTTGTGCCAGTGCCGGAAATCACGCGCAGGGTGTTGCATTTGCATGTCAGACAATGAAGGTGAAAGGCACCATTTTTATGCCTTTGCCAACACCCGGACAAAAGCTTGAACAGGTAAAGATGTTCGGAGGAGAATACATAGATGTTATACTTTATGGAGATACTTTTGATGCGGCAAAAGATGCTGCAATGAGGTTTTGCAAAGATCATAACAGCGCATTTATTCATCCTTTTGATGATCCGGCTATTATTGAAGGCCAAGCTACAACAGCATTGGAGATTCTGGAACAGGCAGAAGGTATTGTCGACTATCTTTTTGTTCCAATAGGCGGTGGTGGACTGGCAGCAGGAGTTTGTACTGTATTTCAGCATTTGTCTCCACAAACAAAGATTATTGGAGTAGAACCCTCCGCAGCAGCAAGCATGAAAAAAGCCCTGGAAAAGGGAAAACCTGTTCTTCTTGAAAAGATAAGCCGTTTTGTAGATGGAGCCGCCGTACAACAAGTGGGAGATCTCACTTTTGAATGCTGTAAAAATATCCTGTATGATATGGCTACGGTAGATGAAGGACTTGTCTGTGAAACCATACTGTCACTCTACAATAAAGATGCTATCGTAGTAGAACCTGCGGGCGCACTTTCAGTAGCAGTATTGGAAAAATATAGAGAAGAAATAAAAGGTAAAAACGTAGTGTGTATCATCAGCGGAAGTAATAATGATATTACCCGTATGGAAGAGATCAAGGAAAAAGCATTGCTTTATGCAGGATTAAAGCATTATTTCCTCGTCAGATTTCCACAGCGTCCCGGAGCATTGAAAACCTTTGTGATAGATGTGCTGGGACCTGATGATGATATTACCTATTTTGAGTACACCCAAAAAAATTCAAAAGAAAAGGGAATTGCAGTTGTAGGAATTGCTCTGAAGCAAAATAAAGATTTCACTCCATTGATCGATAAGATGAAACAATATGATTTCTTTGTCAACTATCTGAACAATGATCCTTCGCTGATGAACCTTCTTATTTAAAAGACTTTAGATGAAAAAAGAAAAATATTTTTTTGATGAAATTAAAAAATGACATAACAACCTGAAGCGTTAAGAAAATGAATTCTGTGAACATTAAAAAAACTCTACTGTTTGAATGTGGGCTAATATATAATCCTCAATATAGAATGTTTCCGTACAAACTAGAGTGTTAGAGAACAGATTTCATTTTTAGCGGAAGTTTGCAAGTCTTGAATGTTGGGTTCTTTTGCTTCAAAGTAAAAGAATAGTAAAAGATATTTTTTTCGCAGATTCTAAAAACACAATGATGAAAAAAGCTTCACAATCTGTGAAGCTTTTATTTTTATCTTTCAAGTGAAAAATTCGAAATTACTTTTGGACGTACCGTTTCATTAGCTACTTTCCATGATGTTCTGTACATCCATTCGGTCATTTTGAAAAGCTTTTTGTAATTGATATTTTCAGATTCGTCCTGTGGGGTATGATACTGATCATGCAGCACACTGGTGAAAAATATCGCAGGAATCCCGATTTTAGCATACGGAAGATGGTCACTTCTGAAATAGAAATACTCAGCATGACTTGGAGAATCCCAATCTTTCAGGTATTTGAATTTTGTACTTTCATTATTGGCATCTTCAGCCATTTTTACAAGTTCTTCAGAGTTTTTGTGAGGAGAATTTCCTCCTAATAAAGCGGCTTCATTATTGTCATTTCTCCCGATCATATCACCATTCAGAACGGCTACAATGTTCTCTTTAGGAACAACAGGGTGGGCTGCATGCCATCTTGAACCCAGCAATCCTCTTTCTTCAGCGCCATGGAAAACAAACAAAATACTTCTTTTTCCCGGCTGTTTTTTGTAAGCCCTCGCCATTGCAAGCATTGCCACACAGGTACTCGCATTATCATCAGCACCATTGTAGATAGTGTCATTCTTTACAGGATGTCTTATCCCGTCATGATCCTGGTGTCCGCTCAATAAAACATATTCATTTTTAAGAACAGGATCTGTACCTTCTATTTTTCCTATGATATTCACTGAAGGATATTGGTAAGTTTCAGTAATCAGACTCAGAGAAGCTTTAGGATTGTTTTTTACCCAGCCGGCATTTTCTCTTTTGATCCACAGAACAGGAATATTATTGGTGATTTTTTCTCTTAATCCTTCTACGCCATAGCTTCCTCTTGTCATTTGAGGCAATACTTCCACCCAGCTTTGTTCAGAAATATCATCTGTAATGAAAATAATGGCTTTAGCTCCCAATTGAAAAGCTTTGTCATAATATTTATTTCTTACAAATCCAGGATATCTTCTTACAAAAAGGGTCATATCTTTCGGGATATTTTTGTCAGAAGCGTTTATAGCAAGAATTTTACCTTGGATATTCAATTTCGCAAGATCTTCAGGCTCTGTGTTTCCGGCATATACAATTTCAGCGTCTAAAGAAGCATTTACAGGTTCTGCCACCAGAAAATCTTTCCATAATTTTAAACTGTTATCTCCAATTTTAAGGGTACTTTGCGGGATCACCTGATGTCTGTACATATCAAAGAACTGGAAAAAAGTTCCGTTATCTCCGGCAGGTTTCATTCCTGCTTCTTTGGCTTTGTCGGCCAGCCACATAGACACTTTCAATTCATTCAGGGTTCCGGCTTCACGTCCCCAGAACTGGTCTGCAGCCAGCTGATACATATCGGTGCGTAGATCTGCTTCTTTGATGGCAGAAACCAAAGGCTTCTTATAATTCTGAGCATTTCCAAAGGCAAGTATGAAGAGTCCAAGCAGAGAAAAAACATAATTTTTATTCATGGTAGCTCTTAATTGAAGTTGGCCAGTTTATCTGAAAACTGTTTTGAAAACTCTTTTCTGTCTTCTTCCAGTTTTTCCTTTGTAGAAGGTAAAATATAATTAAACAGGATCTTGTCTTCATGGTCTAAAAAGATAATTTCCTTCTCATTTCCATCAATCATTTGTGAGAAAATCTCCCACATTGGAGTGTCTTTTAATTTTAATAATTCAAAAAACTGTTCTGCTTTGATTTCGATTTTCTGCATGTTCTTTTTATATATATTATCGTTGAATATTTCTGAATTCTGATTCAAAAATAAAGATTTTGTATTTCCCGAGGTGTTAAAACTCCAGAAACTTCAGCTTAAACTGGATGGCAAAATTTTCTCTGAAATGGGGTGTCGCATAATAACCCACTCTGTAGAATAAACCAAGATTAAAATAACTGGAAAGGAAATTGTTCCATTCCAAACCTACTTCCTGATACAGATGATCCAGTTTTCTGAACTTAAACTGATGGTATTCAGGATGTTTCATATCCCCGATAGTTCCTCTTAAGACAAAATCAAAGCTGGAAACATTATGGCCGAAACTCTTGAAATACCAGGGAAGTTTATGGGTAAAGTAATAGGCTACGAATCTATCATTATAGTATTTTCCACCTTCCAGTGTTGCAAACCCAAGGTAAGAAGTAAGGTTGAAATTAAAATCTTTACCCGGAGAAGCCAGTCCGTTCATCGTAAAGTTTTTCCAGATAGGTGCTCCACCCAGAACAAGACCTCCGTATAATCTGAAACCTGTAGTCCCGATCGGTGTTTTGAAATTATGAACAAACAAGGCATCAAAACGGGAATAATTAAAATCTCCCTGCAGTATTTTGTAACTCTGCTCATAATTAAAATAGAGTTCAGGGTATTTCTGATCAATCAGAGATTTTCCCTGTGGTGTCATAATATTGGTAGAATTCGGGGAATATTTTAAGGTAAAAAGGGTATTGAAATTTCTGTATGAAGTTCCTCTGTCCCTGAACTGGTAGTCGAATTCAGCCTCTTCCGTATTTCTTCTTACAGCAAGGGCAACAGTAAGTCCGTTGGTGACATCGTTCAGATAAGATAATGACATTCCTTTAAAGTGAAAATATCTGTCGTTATTCAGGTTATTTCCGAAATTCATCATCCTCATCTTGAAATTCCACAGCTTTCTGTTGAATTCTCCTGAGGCCGTTACATCATCATAGACTTCAAATCTGAAAAAGGAGTTTTTCTCCAGTGTGGTTCTCATATCAAGCCCCATTCCATACTTCCATTTTCTGTCTTTTACACCATATGCAAAGTAGTAATCCGGTGAAAAATAAGGGTTGAAGTTTTCATTCAGCTTGGCTTTTAAACCTAATCTGAAACCTTCATAGGAGTTATAATTAACAATTTCATCTACAGCAAAATCTACGGAACCTACTCTGATCTGTCCGTTCAGTAATCCTGATAAAATCTGGGCTTTGGTGTCAATTTTATACTTTTTTCCTAAACTATCGATGGTTTTATAGGTATTTTGTTCCCTCTCGGTAAGAGGTTCCGTTCTATACTGGTCCAGAGATTGCCCGTCGATATTCTTTACAGAGAAAGTATAGCCTTTGAAGTCTTTTGGGTTCTCTTCAATAGGAGCTTCAAAATCAAAATATTTTGAGGTAAGAAAAGCGTAAGTGCCAAAGCTTTTTTTGTCTTTCTTATCATCGGCATGCACTTTGTCATCCATAGCCATTTTACCCATTTTAAGCTTCGCTTTTTCGTGGGCAAGAAACCATTTGTTATTATAAAATACCCAGGTACTGGTAATAATTCCTTCGTTTTTGTTTTTACTGAAATTTTCAATTTTTTTGACTCCGTAAGTTTCAGTATCTACATAGATAGCACCATTATACTTTCGTTTTCTGTCCGGCTTTTTGTAATTCACCTCACGGAAGCGGATCACAAAGTTTTTCCTGCCGTCAAGGGTAATGGTATCTGAAAGAAAGAACCGGTAAAGACCTCTGTTTTCAGGCTTCAACTGCTCCGGAACAACATCTCTGTTACTTTGCTGGAGCGCAATCATTTCGTAAATAGGCTGCTTCAGGCCGGAGATTCTGTTGTCCAGAATATTGATCTTTTCCCCGTACTTTTTGGAATATAAAAACTCCTGAGCCCTTTCCCAAAGGAAGAGTTTGCTTTTTGAAAATATTTTTCTTGCGTTACTATTATTCAGGGAATCTTTTTCTCTTTTTTTCTTGAAAATATTGAGATCATTGAAATACTGATTAAATTCAGAAAGACTGTCTTCATCAATATCCAGAGATATTTTCTCGTAAGATTTGTAAGAATAAGACCCTAAGCTTTTCGGTGAGTTTTCTTTGAAGAGCTTATTAACTTTTCTAAGGATTTCCAGAGCCCTGGGATCACTTTTATCCTCAATAACTACGGTTTCAATATCGGTAGTTTTGTTTGTTTTTTTTAGCAGGGAAACTTCCATACTGCTTTCTACTGTAATGGTTTCTTTTTGGTAAGAATCAGCAGCCACATCAATGTTTTTACATCCTGTTTTAAATTCCAGAATACCTTGTTCATTAGTATATCCGATAACGGAATTATTACAGGATACCTTTGCTTTAAAGACAGGTTTTTGACTGGCGTCATCCACAACCTTAATTTTTGTTTGTGAATACCCCAAAAAGCAGATCATAAAAAATAATAACAGTAAACCCCTTTTCATGTAAAAAAACTACGTCAAAAATAATGATATTTATTATTGTAGAAAAGTTTTTAACAGAGTATAACATTGATTTAATCTAATGTTTTCATGGACTTTGCAAGAACAAAGCCCCATGAAGAAATTGACAGATAGTCTTTCTGTATCTTAACGGAATTTTTAAATATAAAAACTCCTTTGCCGTTAAGTTTCAGGAGTTTTGATTGTTTTTCGCTGTTTTGTTTTCCGGAATCGTATTTATTGATCATCAAGAGCTTTCATAAACTCAATAATATTGTCAATTTCCTTATCAGTAAGCTGGAGTGGAGTATCAGAAAGTGTCTGGTTTTCTACTTTAAATCCAAAAGCTTTTCCACCGCCTTTGTTATAGAAAATCATCACTTCTTTCAGGGTTTTATAGCCTCCGTTGTGCATATAAGGAGCTGTCTTTTGAATGTTTCTAAGAGTGGGGGTTTTGAAAGAATGCTGTAATGAAGGAACCGTTTCGTGGAATTTTCCTCTTCCCGGATCAGTATCAAATATTGTATTCTCTGCATTCACAGCAACACCAAGAATTTCCTGCTCGGTTTTCTTGAAGTTCGGAGGAACTGTCCCGTTGAATAAAGGAAGAAAATGACAGATAGCACACTGAGCTTTTCCCACAAACAGATTGAAACCAAGTTTTTGATTTTCTGTCATTGCAGATTTGTTTCCTCTCATATATTCATCAAAAGCAGAATCGAATTTCGCCAGAGAACGAATATAACTCGCCAGCACATTCTGGAGCTGCCATACTTCGGCTTTTGGGGAGTGATAGATTTTTTTGAATGCGGCCTGATAATTTTTATCCTGATTGATTTTGACAAGGATCACATTCAGGTCACCATGCATCTCTTCCTTATTGGAAATCACATCTGAGCTTTGTCCTTCCAGATCATCCTTTCTCATATCCCAAAACTGGCCATGCTGATATCCTGCATAGTTAAGCGAAGGTGTATTTCTCGCCAGTTCAGATTTTTCAAGGGACATTGCCTTGGCAAGCCCGTCTGTAAACGCTTTTTCTGGAATATGACATGTTGCACAGCTTCGGCTATTGCTGTTGGATAATATTTTGTCATTAAAAAGCTGATGCCCTAGTGTTGCCTTTTCTTCCGTGTAGGCATATTCTTTTCCGGGAGTGAAGGCATTAGGATTAAAAGCATTTTTAGTGAAAAAAGTAGCTGCATTTTTATTTAAAGCAGTGGTTACTTCAACATCCGGAATGTTCTCCTGATTTTTAAAATCCAACATCAAAGCTGTGATCCTGTTCAGATGATCCGGAATGAAATTGACGTAATCAAACGTGTTTTTGTCTGAGTTTTTCTTCAGTACGCTAATGGTTGAACTGATCTCTGCCACTATACTTTTTAAGGCTTTATCTTTTGAACGGTCAGTGGAGATTTGTTCTAACGTTTCTTTAATTCCTTCCAGTGAAGAAGGCATTTCCTGTAAAAATGTTCCCGAAACCGGAGTGTCAAAACCTGAGATTCCTAAGCTGGAAATTCTGAAAGCTTCCTGTCTCAATGCATCAAAAACCTGATCTTTACTGATGGTAATGACCTGAAAGTTGGTTTCTATAGTGTTGCTTTTATTGATCAGCTTATTGAGCATTCTGATCACTTCCTCTTGATTTTCTTTATTGTAAGGGTAGAGCATTTCTTCCAAAACCTGCAGTCCTTCGGGTTCTATTTTTGTATGCTCATCCATTTCTATTTCTGGAAGAGCAGGTCCGTTGATAAACCTTGCGGAGTGAGGCAGGAAGTATTCTACAGCCCATTCCATTTTTTTGTAAGTTTTTCGGATGTCCTGAAATTTTTCCTGAAGAAGTTGTTCATCAGAATTTTTAGAAACCATGGTTTTCAGTTCGTTGATTTGTTTTTCAAAATCAGCATTGGCTTTGACAATTCTGTTTTTTACAGAGCCAAGATCTTCATATACGGGCTGCGGCTTTTCATTTTTGCAATAATAAAGCGTAAAAAGTGCGGCAGCACAGTATAAGAAAAGAAGTATCGGATATTTTGAAAGTTTACTCATAAGTATGAAAAAGTATCAACAGAGGTTTTCTATTGATACTTTAATTGAATTTGATATGAAGGAATTAAAACTATTTTTCTACGTTTCTGATGATAACAATCTGGCCACCTTCTTTGTTGGCGTTGATTCCGGAACCGTCAGGATTTTTGAATTTATCCAGCTGCCATGTGTGAGAATGGATATTCACAGAGAAAGTATTCGGAATTCCGATGATGTCTGAAATATCAACCATTGCTCCAAATTCCCATGAGCCGAACTTCTGCAGATCTCCGGATTGGTTGTAAGCCGTCTGCCATGCCGTATCATTTCTGTTGTGCCTCATATTCAGCCACGGTTTGTATTGTTTCGTAGCAATATTCAGCTGCCAGATATAAGAATCATGTTTTGCATTTTTGTAATAGGAATCTCCGTCTTCCTGGATGTATACGAAGTTTTCAGTCACACACAGGTTGTCCGGATTGATCAGATTATTTCCAGGATTAGAATCACCTTCTGCAACCACTTCCAATTTTCCTGTCAGCATATTATTGGCGTTAAGAACAAGCTTGTAAACTCTTCCCCACATTGTTAATCCAGCTTTCGGATTGATACCGTCAGAAGATTCTCCGGTAGCCGTAAAGTAGATTTCCCTACCTTTTCCTGCTCCTTTTCTGTAATCTACATCTTCCACTCTTGAAAAACGGATCGCATTATTGTCAATGTTTTTCTGATTGATCTGAGCTCCTGTAAGATTTTTAGCGTTCGGAATTTCTACGAATTCTACATCATAGCTGCTTCCTTTCGTCATATCCGTTTCAGTATAGTTGCTGTTGGTTCTTTTTAAAGAATACAACTTACCGTTATCTAGATCTCCCTGCGTATCGGCAACATACATGATCAATTGTCCTGCAGACTGATGAGAAGAAGAATAAGACTGATCTTCACCAATGATGATATAAGATTTTCCGTTAGATACATCTTTAGGAAGCGGAACTGCATTTTCCATAGAAGCCTTTCCTAAAGCTGGTTTTACCCTTGTTTTATCAGTAGCCTGAGATGTCGGTGCTAAAGGATTTAAAGCGTGAACCATACTTTCTTCACCAGATTCTCCGGCAGTAAGAAATGCACTGAAACCATGAATTTCAGGTGTTGCCAATGTAGCGGAACACAATCTTGTCATTCCTCCGGTTCCGTTTAAGATATATTCTCCTTTTACAGGCTTAAACGTTTTGTCGAGGTATACTCTTGATACAGATTGTTTGATCTCATGGTTGGTGATCATCAGATAACCATCAGAATTAGGATCTTTCATAAGCCCCATTCCGTCCGGCTGTCCTCCGAAAACAAAGTCAGGAGAACCTGGAAGTACATCTGAGCTGGAAATAAGGGTGGTAATATTTAAATTTTCAAAACCTTGCATCCCATAAACGAAAGCGGGTTCTTTAGAAAAATTTTCAAGTTTGATTTTGTCATTGACAGGAGTATCGGAGTTCCCGTTGTTGTCATCGTTGCAGCCTTGAAATATAAGGGAAGCAAGCAGAAGAGCTCCAATAGTTTTATTAATTTTCATAATTACATTTTTTGAATTTCGATTATGGCAAAACTAAAGGTCTGGTGTTAACTGAGTTTTAAGAAGACAAAACAAATAGTTTAAGATTCAGTGATCATTTGTTAAGATAAGGTCAATAATTAGAACGGATATAAATAAAAAAGACTTTGATGAAATCTTGGTAATAAAGAATAGTATGGTATAGTGCAGAGTACGCAAAAGTTTTATTTCCTGCTTTTCTCGTTCGCAAAGGCATTCCATTTAGCAAAAAATGCAATCATTTCATAGCTGAGTGTAACGCCTTTGCGATCGAAAATATTTAAGATAAAATAATGTTTCTTAGCGATCCTTCGCGTTAAATAAAACATATATCCGGCTTGTGTAACCTTTTCCTAAATTATTTTAATCTCCCACGGATTTCACGGATGACACAGATGTTTATGGGAAATTTGCTTTATCTGATGGAAGTATAATTATTACTCACGCTTAGTCAGAATCAATGAAATTGATTTTCTTCTTTGCTCTCTTCCATACGAAGTGCTATACGAAAAACTTTGCGTTAAGAATATAATAGTATAGATAGGGTAAAACAACTCCGGCTGTCTCAATTTTGAGACAGCCGGAGTTAAAATTTATAATAGATGTTTCTATTTTAGATATTCAAAGCTTTTTGGTAAGCATTTTCTAAACCTTCAAGGTTTTTACCACCAGCTGTTGCAAAACCTGGGTTTCCGCCACCGCCGCCTTGGATTTCTTTTGCAAGGTCTTTTACGATAGCTCCAGCCTGATAGTCTGCAGCAAGATCATCAGAAACACCAACAGTAATCATTGGTTTTCCGTCTGCGTCAGAAAGAATAATGGTAACTGAAGCCGGAATTTCTCTCTTCAGCTGGAATACGATGTCTTTTACAGAACCTGCATCCAGAGAAGTTTTCTTTACTAAAAGCTGCTTGTTACCTTTCTGCTCATAAGCATTCTTCCATTCTCCGATTTCTCCTTTTGCTTTTTCCTTTTTAAGAGCGTCTACTTCAGCCTTCAATGAGGTATTTTCTTCGATCAGTTTTTCAATAGATCTTACCACATCTTTAGACTTTAATAATTGAGAAAGTTCAATGATCTGTTTTTCAAGATTGTGGAAATATTCTTCAGATTTATCTCCTGAAATAGCCTCAATCCTTCTGATTCCTGCCGCAGCAGAACCTTCAGAAGTAATTTTGAAATGACCAATTTCGCTGGTGTTTTTTACGTGAGTTCCCCCGCAAAGTTCTTTTGAACTTCCAAACTGGATCATTCTCACACTGTCACCATATTTTTCACCAAATAAAGCCATTGCTCCTTTTTCCAGAGCTTCCTGAATCGGAATATTTCTGAATTCCTGTAAAGCAATACTTTCTTTGATCTTTTTATTTACTTTTTCTTCAATTAATGCTAATTCTTCCTCAGTCATTTTGTTGAAATGAGAGAAATCGAAACGAAGATAATCCGGCCCTACATAAGAACCTTTCTGTTCTACGTGAGTTCCTAACACCTCTCTTAAAGCTTCATGCAGAAGGTGAGTCACAGAGTGGTTGGCCTGAGAATTTTTTCTTTCGGAAGCGTTTACTTTAGCATAGAAAACAGCACCAGCATCTTTCGGAAGACCGTTAATTAATGAAATAATTAATCCGTTTTCTTTTTTAGTTTCCAGCACTTCAAAACTTTCAACAGCATTTTCAAGAACACCTTTGTCTCCAACCTGTCCACCTCCTTCAGGATAGAAAGGAGAACTGCTTAATACCACCTGATAAAATTCTCCGTCTTTGTTTTCTACCTTTCTGTATCTTGTAATATAGGTTTCAGATTCAGTCTGGTCATATCCTACAAAGGTTTCAGGTTTTGATTCAAGAGTTACCCAGTCATATACTTTCTGAGCAGAATCTGCTTTTGAACGAAGCTTCTGTTTCTCCATTTCAGCTTTGAAACCCACTTCATCAATCGTTAATCCCTTTTCTTCAGCAATAATTCTTGTTAAATCATCAGGGAAACCGTACGTATCATACAACTCAAAAACTTCTTCGCTTGGTAATACTTTCTGGTTATTGCCAATTGTCTGCTGGATCAGTTTTTCAACTCTGATCAGACCGTTTTCAATGGTTTTTAAGAATGAATCTTCTTCACTTTTGATGACTTCAGCAACCAGTTTTCCCTGTTTTTCAAGCTCAGGAAAGAATGCTCCCATCTGCTCCTGAAGAACAGCCACCAATTTGTAAAGGAAAGGCTCTTTCATATCCAGGAATCGGTAAGAATAAGAAATTCCTCTTCTTAAGATTCTTCTGATTACATAACCAGCTCCACTGTTTGAAGGTAACTGCCCGTCTGCAATAGCAAAAGAAACGGCTCTGATGTGGTCTACCACAACACGGATCGCAATATCTTTCTCGTCTTCTAAAATCCCGGTGTATTTTTTACCTGAAAGTTCCTCAACTTTAGCAATAAGCGGAGTGAAAACATCCGTATCATAGTTGGAAGATTTTCCTTGAAGCGCCATACAAAGACGTTCAAAGCCCATTCCCGTATCTACGTGCTGAGCAGGAAGCTTCTCTAAAGATTTATCTGCCTTTCTGTTGAATTCCATGAAAACCAGATTCCATACTTCTACAACCTGTGGATGATCATTATTCACTAATTCAAGTCCTGAAACTTTTGCTTTTTCTTCCGGTGTTCTTAAGTCAACATGGATTTCTGAACACGGTCCGCACGGTCCGCTTTCACCCATTTCCCAGAAGTTATCTTTTTTATTTCCGTTGATGATTCTGTCTTCTGAGATGTGAGATTTCCAGAAGTCATAAGCATCCTGGTCTCTGTCCAGATTTTCAGAAGCATCCCCTTCAAAAATCGTTACGTATAAATTTTCTTTTGGAATTCCGTATACTTCAGTCAGTAATTCCCAGGCAAAAGCAATAGCCTCTTTTTTGAAGTAATCCCCGAAAGACCAGTTTCCTAACATTTCAAACATGGTGTGGTGGTAAGTATCTCTACCTACATCATCCAGGTCATTGTGCTTCCCTGAAACTCTAAGACACTTCTGTGTATCGGCAATTCTAGGGGCGGTAGGTGTTTTGTAGCCAAGGAAAAAATCCTTGAACTGCGTCATTCCGGAGTTGGAAAACATAAGGGTAGGGTCGTCTTTCAGCACAATAGGAGCTGAAGGAACGATAAGGTGCCCTTTACTTTTAAAATAGTCTAAAAATTTTTGACGTATTTCTTGTGATGTCATAGTATTGCTTTTGCTTTTTTAAATATCAAATTTTTGATAAGATGCAAATTTAAGATTTTTAAGCGATTTGTAATAATTTTATGCTATGTTTTGAATGATAACGACTTTGGCTAATGGATGTGTGTTAAACCTTATAGGTTTTCAAAACCTATAAGGTTTGTAATAGCAGTTTGGTAATGATTGTAATCAATAATAATCTATGTAATTTTGCAATTTTCCGTTTAACTTACTACCTTCGTTGTGATCTGAAATAAGACAAAAAATCCTTCCAATGACAAAAGATGAAGAGCTGAAAGACTGGATAGAACAATATTCAGGGCCGCTTTTGAAGCGGGCACTGTATGTACTTTCCAATAAAGAAGATGCACAGGATGTAGTTCAGGAAGTTTTTCTGGCTGCCTATTCAGGCTATGATTCTTTTGAAGGAAAAAGTCAGGCGCTTACATGGCTGATGGCTATTCTGAACAGGAAAGTTGCAGATTTTTATCGGAAAAAATATAAATCCGAACCCAATATCAGGCTGGATCATTTTTTTGATGAAACAGGATCATGGAAAAATAATGATGTTTTGAATGACTGGAATGTATCAGGCGAAGGAAATGAACTTTTAGACAGTGCAGATTTTAATAAAACATTGGAAGAATGTATTGAAGAATTGCCCTCCAAATGGAAGATTCTGCTTAAAATGTATTATATCGAAGAAAAAAAAGCTTCGGAAGTAAGTCAGGAATTGAATGTTTCCACGACTAATCTTTGGAAGATTCTGCAAAGAAGCCGAATGCAGTTGAGAGAATGTCTGGAGTTTAACTGGTTTTCAAAATCATAAGTGAAATGATAAGAAGAATACTACATAAATTATTTTTACCTTGCAGTGAAGCCACTTTACTGATGGAAAAGAGGAATGCCCAATCTATTTCTTCCAGAGAAAACAGGATGCTCAGCATGCACCTTATGATCTGCAAATGGTGCAGAATGTACAATGAAAAGCTGGCTCTTCTGGATAAAGTGTTTAAAAAGAAATTTTCTGAACAAAAAACGGAAATAAATGAATCTGAAATTCAGGACTTTAAAAATAAAATGATCGATAAATTAAATTTCTAAGAAAATTTTTGTCAGGATTGTAAAATAGCTCCGACTATACTTTTGAAAACAATAAAGTATTCATTTAAAATCTTAAAAACATGGTCGGAACAGCACAAAAATCTAAAAATCTATTATCCCGAACCGGGTATTACATTTCCCTATTCGGAGCAGCGCTTATTTTTCTGTGGATTGGTATCTTCAAATTTACTCCCACAGAAGCAGCAGCCATAAAACCTTTGGTGGAAAACCATTTCTTAACTTTTTTCGTATATAAAATTATAAGCGTCCAGGCAGTGTCAAATCTTATCGGAACGATAGAAATTATCATTGCATTACTCCTGATATTTAGTGCGAAATTTGCAGTACTGAAAAAGTATGCAGGTATAGGAATGATCGTAACTTTTCTGGTAACATTAAGCTATTTATTTACAACACCGGGAATCTGGAAAATAGTAGACGGAGTGCCTGTGACGGATTTCTTTATTCTGAAAGACCTTATGCTTTTAGGATTCGGATTCATGATCGTTCAAAATAATAAGTAATGAATAAAAAGGTAAAAATGAAAAATATATTAATTGTACTCGGCATCATTCTGGGTATAGCAGTCTTTGCTGCGGGATCCGGGCTTTTCAAAAAAAACAAGCCTGATGTAGTGGAAATAAAAAAAGAAAATGAGAAAATTATGGATAACAAAAACGTTAGAGAGATTTATTTTGCAGGTGGATGTTTCTGGGGAACAGAACATTTTTTTCAACAGATTCGTGGAGTGGTAGGAACAGAAGTAGGCTATGCCAACGGAAATACCCAAAATCCTACTTATGAAGAGGTGGTAAGTCATACAACAGGTTTCGCAGAAACCGTAAAAGTACAATATGATCCTGAACAGGTAGATCTGAAACTGTTGATTGATCTTTATTTTAAAACCATCGATCCTACAAGCAAGGATCAGCAGGGAAATGACAGAGGAAGCCAATACAGAACCGGAATCTATTTCACCAATAAAACAGATGAAGCGGTGGTAAAAGATGAAGTTCAGAAACTGGCAAAAAACTATAGCAAGCCATTACTTGTAGAAACCATTCCATTAAAAAATTTCTACAAAGCAGAAGATTATCATCAGGATTATCTGGATAAAAATCCAGGAGGTTACTGTCACATTGAACCGGGACTTTTTGAAATGGCGAAAAAAGCCAATCCGCTTCCAAAACCGGCTTATCAAAAACAGGATAAAAAAGTTTTAAAAGAAAAATTAACTGCGGAACAATATAATGTTACCCAGGAAAACGGTACAGAAAGACCTTTCCAGAATGAATACTGGAATGAAACCCGTGAAGGAATTTATGTAGATATTACCACAGGAGAACCTTTATTTGTCTCTACCGATAAATTTGAATCCGGATGCGGATGGCCAAGTTTCTCAAAACCGATTACCAAAGGTTTGATTGATGAAAAGCTGGATCGTTCCCATGGTATGGATAGAGTAGAAGTAAGAAGTAAAACGGGAGATGCCCACTTGGGACACGTTTTCACAGACGGACCGCAGGATAAAGGAGGACTTCGTTACTGTATCAACAGTGCTTCACTGAAATTTATTCCGAAAGCTGAAATGGAAACAAAAGGATACGGAAAATATCTTCCGTTGTTAGATAAAAAGTAATATGAAAGGAAGGCTGCCAGATGGCCAGTCATGGTCGGAAGAAATTTCCGACCATTTTTTATGTTTTAAAGACTTTTGC